>SVDS01000116.1:7097-16574 GCA_015057715.1 Paenibacillaceae bacterium | reverse complement strand
GGAGAATGGAATGAATCTACGATTAAAAAATGCGATATCAAACAGAAAAAAAGACTTAATAATTCTTTTAGTCCTCTTATTGATGCCTGTGTTTCTCAATGTGATACATTTTGAGTATGCATTTACAATTGTGAGCTTTATTTTTATTTACATCATAGCAGTGTCGGGTCTGGATATTGTGTTTGGTTATAGCGGCCAGATATCGCTGGGTCATGCAGCCTTTTTTGCCATTGGGGCTTATGGATCTGCGATTCTACATAAATATACCCATATTCCGGTGATTCTTACCATGATAATTGCTGCTTTTCTTGCGGCTTTTATCGGTGCAGGTCTGGCTTATCCTGCTTCCAAGCTGGTTTTTCATTTCCTTTCCCTGGCAACGATTGCCTTCGGAGAGATCGTATATCAGCTGGTTGCCCAGTCTCCGTATGATATTACGGGCAATTTTACAGGGTTTTTTACAGATTCAGTCAGCATTTTAGGATATAAACTGAACACCTACAGCAGGTTTTATTATTTTGGACTGATCAGTGTGCTTATTTTTCTGCTTATAAAAAATAATTTAATAAAATCCAAAGTTGGACGGGCTTTTATCGCAATCAGAGAGAATTCCCATGCAGCGGATGGAATGGGAATCAATGTTCGGAATTATAAAATCCTGGCATTTGCCATCAGCGCATTTTTTACAGCCTTTGCCGGTGGGATGTACGCTCACTGCGTGAAGTTCATCAGCCCGGACACATTTATGTACAAGCAGTCTGTTATGTTTCTTACCATGCTTTTATTTGGCGGAACGGCTTCCCGTTTCGGCCCCATTTTCGGTGCAGTATCTGTACTTATATTAAATGAGGCGCTCCGTGCTACGGAAAAGTATCAGTTGTTAATTTATGGTGTTTTGCTGTTAATTGTAATTGTTGTGCTGCCAGGGGGTCTTTATGGGGCATATCAGGACGTTGCAGTAAAATTCAAAAAGAAAGGAGTAAATAAATGCTGAAGGTCAAAAACGTTACCTTAAGGTTTGGCGGTCTGGTGGCGAATAATGATGTTTCCATGGAAGTAAGAGATGGCAAAATCACTGGTCTCATTGGTCCAAACGGTGCGGGTAAAACAACTTTTTTCAATTGCATCAGCGGTGTTTATACTCCAAATGAAGGAAAGATTATATTTGAAGGAAAAGAAATTCAGGGCTACCGTCCTTATCAGATTAATAAAGCGGGAATCAGCCGTACCTATCAGATTATCAATCTGTTTAAAAAAATGAAAGTATATGAAAATGTAATCGTAGGAATGCATTCCAGACTAAATTCCAGCGTTACAGATTCTCTTTTTAAGACAAAAAAAGAAAGGGAAGAGGAGAAGAAGGCTTATGAAAAGGCTTTGGAATTGCTGGATTTCGTAGGGCTTCTGGAATTGAAGGATGAACCGGCAGGTTCCCTTTCTTATGGAAAACAGAGGCTTCTTGAGATCTGTCGTGCCCTGGCAAGCGATCCAAAGATCCTGCTGCTTGATGAGCCGGCTGCGGGAATGAATGCGACAGAGAAGAATGAGCTTGATGTTTTGTGCAAGAAAATAGTGGAAAGAGGGGTCAGTATACTGATCATAGAACATGATATGAAGCTAATGATGGGGCTTGCTGATTATATGTATGTATTAAACTATGGTAAGCTGCTTGCAGAAGGCGCGCCCTTGGAAATCCAGAACAATCCTGCCGTAATTGAAGCTTACCTGGGAGGTGAATGATGGGAAAACATTTATTGGAATTGAAAAACCTTCAGTATTCTTATGGAAATATTAAAGTGGTGCATGGGATTGACCTCTATGTGGATGAGGGTGAGATTGTAACCATAATAGGTGCCAATGGAGCTGGAAAGACCACAACTCTTCAGACCGTCTCAGGACTGACGCCAGCATCTGGTGTGAAAGGGGAAATTCTTTTTGACGGCAGGAACATCGGAAGAACCAGAGGGCATTTAATTGCAGGTCAGGGTCTGGTGCAGGTTTTAGAGGGAAGGCATGTATTCTCAAAGCTTACTGTTGCAGAAAACATTCAGATGGGAACCTATATCCGTAAGGATAAGGCAAATATTAACAAAGATATTGATCATGTATATGAAATGTTTCCAAGGTTGTATGAACGAAGAACCCAGCTTGCAGGTACTCTCTCAGGAGGAGAGCAGCAGATGCTGGCAATCGGCCGCGCCCTGCTGTGCAATCCCAGAATGATTTTGCTGGATGAGCCTTCACTGGGACTGGCACCTATCATCATAAAAGAAATTTTCGAATCCATTGTTCGTATTAACAAGCAGGGAACTTCCGTTCTGTTTGTGGAGCAGAATTCAAAAATAGCTTTGAATGTGGCGGATCGGGGTTATGTGATGCAGAATGGAGAAATCATTCTTCACGACACCAGCGTGAATCTGCTTCAGAATGAAGAGGTTAAAAAAGCTTATTTAGGTGAATAAAGGGGGAATTAACATGAGAGAAAGACCTTTTGTGGCTGACTTAGTAAAGGATGTAATGGTGCCGAGAATGTTCCGGGTCCGTCAGATATTTCCCCGTAATAAAATAGAACCGGAAGAGATACCTGGCATAATAAAGAAACTGCTTTCAGAAGAAAAGTTTTCTTCCCAGATTAAACCGGGAATGAAAATTGCGATTACAGCGGGTTCCAGGGGAATCGCAAACAATGCGTTAACCACAAAGTGCATTGCGGATTTTATTAAATCAAAAGGTGCACTGCCCTTTGTCGTTCCTGCCATGGGAAGCCATGGGGGGAGTACTGCTGCGGGACAGAGGGAGATTCTTAAGGGCTATGGAATTACAGAAGAGTATCTTCAGTGCCCCATCCTTTCTTCTATGGAGGTAAAGAAAATCGGAGTGAATGATGAAGGAAAGGATGTTTACATAGATAAATACGCAGCGGAATCTGATGGCATTGTCATTGGCTGCAGAATCAAACCTCATACGGCGTTCCGGGGTCCCTATGAAAGCGGAATTATGAAAATGATGGCAATTGGATTGGGAAAACAGTATGGAGCGCAGGTTTGTCATGAAGCAGGGTTTAAACATATGGCAAAAAATGTTCCTCTGTTTGGAAAGGCTATTATCAGGCATGCTCCTGTCTTATTTGCAGTTCCAACCATAGAAAATGCCTACGATGAGACCTGTAAGATCGTAGCGGTAAATGCAGATGAGATTGAGGAAATGGAGCCAGCCCTTTTAAAAGAAGCTGCCTCCTATATGGCAAGAATTCTGGTGGATTCCTGTGATGTTTTGATTGTGGATGAGATAGGTAAAAACTATAGCGGTGACGGAATGGATCCCAATATAACCGGAACCTTTTGCTCTCCTTATGCCACTGGCGGGATAACTGCCCAAAGGGTGGCGGTTCTGGATTTAAGTAAAGAAACCCACGGAAACGGCATTGGATTAGGATTTTCAAGCGCTACCACTAAACGTGTTTTTGATAAACTGGATTTAGCCTCCATGTATCCAAATGCAATAACCTGTACCGTACTTGGGGGAGTCCGGATTCCAATTATAATGGAAAGTGACAAGGAAGCAATACAGGTTTGCATTAAAAGCTGTAACGAAATCGACAAGACCCGGCCAAGAGTTGTCAGAATTCCCAACAGCCTCCATCTGGAGCATATTATGCTTTCTGAAGATTACTTAGAGGAAATTAAGGGAATGGAAACGATTGAGATAGAATCTGATCCAATGGATCTGCCTTTTGATGGAGATGGAATGCTTTGGTAGGTTCTTAAAATAAGGAGAAGTGACAATATGAAAGCAATTTATATAGTGGAGCCTGGAAAGGTGGAAGTAAAAGAGGTTGAAAAACCGGTAAGAAAACCGGGAGAGGCATTGCTTAAAATTTTATACGGTGGTATTTGCGGAAGCGATTTAGGCTCTTACCGGGGAACATTTGCGTATTTTGATTATCCCAGAATTCCAGGTCATGAATTTAGTGCAGAGATTATTGAAATTGATGAGAACAATGAATACGGTTTGAAAAAGGGAATGATTGTAACCTGTAACCCTTATTTTAACTGTGATGCCTGCTACAGCTGTGAAAAAGGGCTTGTCAATGCCTGCATGGATAATCACACCATGGGCTGCCAGACGGATGGTGCATTCTGCCAGTACATCACCATGCCTTTGGAGCGGGTTTTTGATGGAAAAGGACTTTCTCCCAAGGTGCTGACAGCCATTGAACCTTTCTGCATCGGTTATCATGGGATTCAGCGTGCTGGTATTAAAAAGGGAGATAAAGTGCTGGTGGTAGGGTCTGGAACCATCGGCGTTCTGGCTGCTATTGCGGCAAAGGCTCTGGGAGGACAGGTTTACATATCAGATGTGGCAAAAGAAAAGCTTGATTATGCAATGGAACACTTTGAATTTGCGGGAACCATCTTAAATGACAGCCCTCATGCGCTTCTCCAGGCGGCCAGAGAGATCACTGGCAGTATTTCAATAAACGGCAATGAAGCGATTTATGGATTTGATGTATGCATTGAGGCGGTAGGTCAGCCCTCCACCTTTCAGGATTGTATTGAGGCGGCAGCATTTGGCGGAAAAGTGGTTATTATTGGTGTTGGTAAAAAGAATCTGGACTTCAATTTTACTATGATACAGAAGAAGGAACTGAATGTCTATGGCAGCCGGAATGCTATGAATAAGGATTTTATAGAATTAATTGATCTGGTAAAAGATGGCGGAGTCGATTTGGAAAAGGTAATTACCCATGAATATCCTTATGAGGAAGGGGCAAAGGCCTTTGAAGATTTCAGCAGCAATGGTGCGCATATGCTAAAGGTACTTTTAGATTTTACAAAGTAACTATTTGTCAGAAATACGTTCGGATTGATGTAAAAAACAATTCAATCCGAACGTTTCTTTTGATGTTAATTTTATTCCGCTGTTTAGAAACTGCAATAGGAAGTCACGCAAAACAGGGATTTGGATATTGACTTTTCATTTTCAATGAGCTATGCTAATATTGTGTAGTAGCATAAATGCAACTGGGGAGGGGTGAGTTATTTGAATATACAAAAGTTAAAAGGAAAGATGGCTGAGTCTGGAATTACCCAGGAGGCAATCGCTGATGCCATCGGAATGAGCAGATGTACATTTTACCGGAAGATGAAACGAAGGGGAGATACATTTACTGTGGAAGAAATGAACAAAATTGTAAAGATAATACATCTGAGCAGAGAGGAGGCTATCACTATTTTTTTTACCCTGTGAGTTGCATGAATGCGACTGCACCAACGGAACAGGGGATGGAGGTCTATCATGATTATTCCACTTGATACGAATATTATAGGGAATTTAACAAAGACAGAACGTGAAATTATAAATTACATAAACAGCCATGAAGGAACACTTGCCGGAATGTCCATTGTTGATATTGCATTTGAGACATTTTCATCACCATCCACCGTTTCAAGGGCGATTCGTAAATGCGGGCTGAATGGTTTTAATGAACTGAGATACCGCTCAGGACATAAAGCAAAGAGTGAAGAGATTCAGAGCATAAATGAACTTTTTAATAAGACTCTGATAGAGATTCAGGCTGTGCATGAGCGCATTTCACTCACTGATATACTGGCAGTCATTGAATGCCTGAAAGATGCACACCAGATTTCTGTATTTGCAAGAGGGCTGACTACCTATGTTGGTCAGGAGTTTTCCTTAAAGTTACAGCTTCTTGGTTATGATGTTTTCTTTTCCGATGATCCCAACATCATGAGAGTGAAAGCGTCAAAGATGAAGGAGAAAGATATTTTATTTATCCTGTCTTTAAACGGCCAGACACCGGAACTGATTTTGGCAGCTGCCACAGCCAGTCAGAAAGGAAACAGTGTGATATCCTGCTGCTGTAATCCACAGTCCGAGTTAATTTCATACAGCAACATTGCTCTTGTAGGATATAAGCATGCTCACCAGGCGATTAAGGAATTCGAGGTATCTTCAAGAATTGCCCTTTATATGATTTGCAGAATTATTATTGACTATATTTCGGAGTCTGTCTAAGACTCCTTTTTCATAACCTGAAAAGATTTTCATAGCAATCTTCTCTATAATAACAGATAAGCAGAGATTTTCATAAAAAGAGAGGTGGAATAAAGTGATCTATACATTAACGGCGAACCCTGCAATTGATATGAATATCTCGTCTAATGGAATTATGGGAAAGGTGGTTAATCGGACGTTTGATGCAGTTTATACTCCCAACGGCAAGGGGGTAAACGTCAGCTACTGCTTAAATCGGTTTAAAACACAGTCTGCTGTTCTTGGTTTTTTCGGCGGTTTCTCCGGGCGGTATATTGTTGAGGAGACACAGAAGATGGGGATTAAAGTATATCCGGTCTGGGTGGAGGATACAACCAGAATCAATATTTTTTTAAATGACAGGACCGAGGAATACAAATTTGTCAATGAAGGGTCTTACGTTTCTCAAAAGAAGCAGAGAGAGCTTTGCAGGCTTATGGAAACTCTTGGGGATATGGATACATTAATTGTCAGCGGAAGCCTGCCAAAAGGGCTGACAGATTCCTTTTATGATGAGATTCTGGATATCTGCAGGAAGAAGCAGACAGCTGTTATTTTGGACATTAGTTCTCCTTATCTTAAAAATCTGATGAGGAACAGACCGTATCTTATCAAACCCAACGATGAAGAGATTAAGGATATCTTCGGAATCGTAATGAGAGATGAGGCTGATATCAAAGATGTACTTCAGGATCTCTATGAATGGGGAGCAAAAAATATTCTTTTAACATTAGGAGAGCGGGGATCTTATTTTTACAACGGAAGTGACTTATACCATGCAGGGGCTAAGAAGATAGAGCTGGTCAGTTCAGCCTGTGCCGGTGATGCGGCACTTGCAGGTTTTTTAAGTATATGGCTGAAGCAACCAGATGAGATTGAGAGGGCATTAAAGCGTTCCGCGGCGGTAGGTGCCAATGTGGCAGAAAGCAGCGGACTTGGTTTAATGGATAAAGTTGAGAACTATGAAAAAGAAATTATAGTGAGAAAGGTGGAGGGAGTATGAAATTACTTGGAGTAACAGGCTGTCCTACGGGAATTGCCCATACGTTTATGGCGGAAAAGGCTTTAAAAGCGGCAGCAGGAAAACTGGGGTGTCAGATCAAAGTGGAAACCAACGGAGCCATCGGGGTTGAGAATGCTTTAACAGAAGCTGATATCAAAGGAGCAGATGCCATAATTGTTGCCAGCGATAAAAGTGTGGATCTGGATCGTTTTAACGGCAAGCCGGTTTTGGAGGTATCGGTTGGGGACGGGGTCAGCAAGGCAGAGGAACTGGTTCAGGCATGTCTCTCTGGGAAAGTGCCTGTAAGGAGAGGGGCAGTCAATCAGAACCTTAATCCCGGTGAAAGCCAGAATGCAGCACGTCAGATTTATAAGCATCTGATGAACGGTGTTTCCCATATGCTTCCCCTTGTGGTAGCAGGCGGTGTACTGACCGCCATTTCGTTTCTGTGGGGTATTTATTCCTTTGATCCGGCATCGGATCAGTATAACCCGGTAGCTGCCATGATAAAGTCGGTGGGCGGCTATTCCATGGGGCTGATGGTAACAGTCCTCAGCGGGTTTATCGCCCAGTCCATTGGCGGACGCCCGGGGCTTTTGGCAGGTCTGGTGGGAGGAGCCATTGCAGCTGGTACTGATGCGGGATTTCTAGGAGGAATCGTAGCTGGCTTTTTGTCCGGTTATCTTTCCCAGTGGGTAGTCCGTTCATTAAGAAGACTTCCCAGGCAGCTGGAGGGGTTAAAGTCCATCTTTATTGTACCAATTGTAACCATTGGTGGAGTGGGAATCCTGATGATGCTGTTTGCCCAGCCATGTGCGGCGCTTAATCAGTGGATGATGGCAGCATTATCAAAGATACAGAATACCAGTCCGGTTCTGTTGGGAATTGTGATTGGCTGTATGTGTGCATTTGATATGGGAGGTCCGGTTAATAAAGCTGCTTATGTAACGGGTACCGTTCTTCTTGGACAGGGGAATTACTATTTTATGGCAGGTGTTTCCGCCGCATGCATTACGCCCCCTCTGGTTCTGGCTATTGCAGCTACCATCAGGAGAAATCGTTTTTCGGAGGATGACCGGACGGCAGCATTGGTTAATTATGTTCTTGGTTTTACTCACATTACAGAAGGGGCGATCCCTTTTGCGGCAAAAAATCCGTTGAAAGTCATTCCCATTCTTATGTTGAGTTCCTCCATTTCCGCAATCACTACCTATTTGATGAAGGTTGAAGTTCCTGCACCTCATGGCGGCTTTCTGATACTCGGTCTGGTGAATAAACCGGTTGTATGGGTTTTATGTATTTTGCTTGGTTCTTTTGTAGGGGCAGTGCTTTATATTTTAGTGACTCCTGTTGCGAAAAAGAAGACTGCTTTACCTGAAGATTTATTAAAAGAAGAAACCGTCTGCCTTTCACTTGAAAATACTGGAAAAGAAGAAGTCATTGATGAAATGGTGGCAATGCTTTATGCAGATGGAGTATTACAGGATGCAGAAGCGTTTAAAAAAGAGATTTTAAAGCGGGAAGCAATTTCTTCTACAGCATTTGGAAACGGAATTGCAATACCCCATGGAAAATCCCCGGCCGTTCGTATGCCCAGAGTAGCGGTTGGAATATCAAAGAACGGAATATCATTTGATTCCTCCGATGGGGAACCGGTATATGCCGTATTCATGATTGCTGTGGGGGAGAATGAAGATGAAATTCATTTAAAGCTCCTTTCCGCTCTTTCTAAAAAGCTTATGAATCCCGGTTTTTTGTCCAGGCTGAAAGAGTGTACGGGGAAGGATCAGATTATACGGCTGATTACAGAAGAATAGGAGAAAAAAGATGCCATTAGTTACTTCAAAAGGAATGCTGCTAGATGCGCAGAAAGGAAATTATGCTGTCGGGGCTTTTAATGTAGAAAATATGGAGATGGTCATGGCAGTAGTTGAAGCTGCGCAGGAGATGCAGTCGCCTGTCATATTACAGACAACACCGTCTACTGTCAGATATGCAGGTTTCAATCTTTACTATGCCAATGTAAAGGCGGTGGCGGAGAGAGCCACTGTCCCGGTTGCTCTGCACCTGGATCATGGCAGCAGCTTTGAACTGGCAGTTCAGGCACTACGGGAAGGGTATACCTCTATTATGATAGATGGTTCACAGCTACCATGGGAGGAGAATACAGGACTGACCAAGCGGGTTGTGGAGGCTTGCCGCCCCTGCCGGGTACCGGTTGAGGCAGAGCTGGGGTGTGTGGGAGGTAAGGAGGATGGCAGGAGCAGCAGGAATTCCGGTCTAACTTCACCGGCTCAGGCAGCGGAATTTGTAGAGAAAACTGGAATTGATTTTCTGGCAGTGGCAATTGGAACTTCACATGGAGTATATAAGGGAGCACCCCGCATTCGTCTGGATCTGCTGGGAGAAATTAAAAA
>SVDS01000116.1:0-6997 GCA_015057715.1 Paenibacillaceae bacterium | reverse complement strand
ATTATCTGAAGATCTGATTGGCGAAGGGTATACAATAGAACCAGTTGCCGAAGAGGACCTGGAACAGTATATTAAAATAAGAAAAAAATTTTTGAAACCATTTGTAGATCAGTATTATGGTGGCTGGGTTGAAGAGATACAAATGATTATTGCTGATGACCTGTTTCACAGATCCAGAAAAGATGCCTGTTTTTGGAGCGTCAGGTTAAATGGAATAATCACAGGATTCTTAGCATATAAGGAACGGCCGGACCAGATAACAGATGTCTCTGTAACATTGTCTGAGTCCGGTCGCGTAAAGGAACTATTAGATAATTTTCTTGATTTTATTACTCAGTTGTCCGATGGGACTAAAAAACCTGTTTTACTGATGGTTTACCAGTCAGCTCCTTTTGCAGAACTCTACGGGGAGCACGGATTTGTCATTTATGGAACATCAAGAACCCACTACCTCATGAGTTATAACATCGAGGATACCAGTGGTATGGGGGATTATAAAAATCGTATTTTTGCAGAAGGATTCCGGAAATGCGTGTAGGATCATGTGTGAGCGTTTCCAGAATAAGACATTATAATAAGCAGGTTCGTTAACAAAAGTAAGATTGCCATAGTAATAAGTGAAATAGCAAAACTACCTGTTCCAGATGTGTTCATGTACTGGTTTGTATCAAATCGGATTATGGTGAGCCCGGATAATATGGGGTATATACTGCGTATTGTGGCATTTTTTATAAACATAGAGAAGTAGCCAAAAAGAAAAGATACAATAACCCCACCCATAAAAGTGTCTTGTTTCCTGCTGGTAAAAACAATAATGGGTAGAACAGAAATAAAGGTACAGAGAGAGATAACAGTCGTTTGCTCAAAGCCTTTTAATAAGGCGGTGAGATCAGGTACTGTTAAACCAGTTATGAAACCCACAATTAGTGTTATAAAATAACTGTAATAGCCTAACAAAATACTTATTATACCCATTGCAATCAGCTTTCCATATATCAACCGGGGAAAGCTGATTGGTATTGTAAAAAGATTTTTTAATGTATCATCTTTATATTCCCGGTTAATAAGAGAACCTCCGATCAAAGTGAAGATTACAGGCATAAATATTGTAGTGCTATTCCATACAGTATGATTGAAAAGGGTGGTAAAATCAAAATTTCCAATCTGTTTTTCTGGAATGGTGACTTTCTGTGTAAATATAGAAAGTATAGATGGAAAGGTCATGCCAATCATACCAATAAGTAAGATATGCAAACGTTTTAATTTAATAAATTCCGCTTTTATTATGCGAATCATTGACAATTCTCCTCTCTTAATATTCTCTTTTGTCATAGATTTGTATGATACAAATAATGCAAATCATGGCTTCAAGAAGAACCACAGAAAAGCAGACAGGTGTAGAAACAAAGTAGTTACTGAGGCGTTGATAAAATATGGTCTGTATCACTCCGTCTGGCGTGTAAAACTGATATAGCCATCGGAAAATAATAGGTACTGGCATTAGCGTTCCGGCATTTAAACCAAGCGGACGCATCATGATCTGGTCACTGAAATGCATGGTGTAATTGATCAGTGTGTAGAAGAAGACCATTATAACAGACAGTATATAATTCTTGTTAAACCAGACAACAAGGACAATGCATGGTAGAGAGGCAGACCACATTAATAAGCCGGTTAATGCAGTTAGACAGAATTGGAAAAGTGGTTTGGTAACTGGTATGTTCTGTGAAACAACAAAAAAGATACTGACGAAAAAACCTGTAATTTGAAATGCAATTGAAAATATCAGTAATACCAGAAGCTTTACAAGTACCAGTTTCCTTTTTGATATGGGAATACAAAGCAGATTTTTAAGTGTATTATTATCCTGTTCTGTAAAAAACAAATTTGTTGCTAAAAGAATGAGTAAAGGCATTAATATTAAAAATGCATTGTCTTCCCTGACTCCGGATTGGATATCTGCAAAGTCAGAATCAGATAAAAGCATTGCGTTAAAAATGGGAAATATAAATGCGGACAGTATCCCGAATGTAAAAAGCTGCTTCCTTTTAAATTTTAACAACTCTGCATATAAAAGATTAGCCAATTCCTTTACCTCCTGTTATTCTCCTGAAGTAGTCTTCCAGGCTGTCTTCGCAGGTGCGTGCTTCTGAAACCTCCAATCCATTTTCCACAAATGTACGATTTAATAAAGCAGCAGGCAGATGATCCTCATATATTCGAAGGCTGTTACCTTGTTCTACTGTAAAATTTTTTGTGTTAAAATTTTTCTCCAGAATTCTGGCAGCCTGAGAAGGATCTGAAATGATAAAATGCAGGTACCTTCCGTTTTTTTCTTCCAGATTAACAAGACTTTCCTGTTCCAGCAGAACACCATGATCTATAATTCCGATGTCATCTGCAAGTAAAGATATCTCTGATAAAATATGGCTGGAAATAAGAATTGTTTTCTTTTTAATGCTGCTTAGATCACGGATAAAAGAACGCATTTCGGCAATTCCGATCGGGTCAAGCCCATTTACCGGCTCGTCTAAAATCAGGAGCTCCGGATCATGCATAATTGCCAGTGCAATAGCAAGACGCTGTTTCATGCCCAGTGAGTATTGTGAGAACAACTTTTTATCACCATAAGGCAACCCTACTGTCTCCAAAGAATCCTGTATTGCATTGCGGGTGGGAGTACCCCTTAGTAATGCAAAAATTTTCAGGTTTTCGCTTCCAGTCAGATTCGGATAAAAGCCGGGAGCTTCTATCAGGCTACCGATCCGGGGCAATATTTTTTTAGCATCCTTTTTTATATTCGTTCCAAATATACGTATTTCTCCGGAAGTCGGATCTGTCAGATTTAAAAGCAGTTTCATCGTTGTAGTCTTACCAGCCCCGTTCCGCCCTAACAAACCATAAATACGTCCTTGCCTTACTTGAAGATTTAAGTTATTAACACTTTTCTGCTCACCATACTGTTTTGTAAGATTGATTGTCTCAATGATCATATCATTCAAATCAAATTACCTCCTTTTCTCATTGAAACCATTCTAAATCAGAAACCTTGCATGAACCTTGCCGGAACCTTGCATTAATCTTGCAATTTTGGTTCAGTAGCAGGAAAATGAATAATAAACTCACTATAAATGCCTGGTTCACTCTGCACATCTATAATCCCATTCATTTTTTCTGTCAGTTGTCTAACAATGAACAATCCAAGACCACTGCCTTTGTCAGAACGTCCCTTATCACATTTGTATAAACGATCAAAAACATGAAGTAAGTCAGACGGAGGAATTCCAATTCCGTTGTCCAGAATACGAATGATAACAGCTGCCTCTTTTATGTACAGATGAAATGTTATTTTGTCTGCATGGCTGTGGCTGATTACATTTTGAATCAGATTATTGATAATCCGTTGATAACAGTCAGGGTCAGCGTTTATAAAAACAGGTTGTTCTGGTATTTCTATTTCATATTGAAGCTGATTCTCTTCAAAAACAGGTATCCAGTTTTTTAAAATATTACGTGTCAGTTCTGCCAGCTCAGTTTGTCCTGCAGTCAAAGTAAATTCGCCGGAGTTTAACTTAAAACAGTCAAATAACTGGTCAATATAGTCCTTAAGACTATGCGCTTTCAATCGGGCTGTTTCCATATAGTCCGCCTGTTCTTCAGGACCGGCAATTCCTTTTTTTATGGCATCTAAATATCCGATTAGAGTGGTTAAAGGAGTTCTTAGATCATGGGACAAGCTGGTCATAAGCTGCCGGTTTGCTTCATCTGCTGCCTTGAGTTGATAGATCTTTTCTTCATAACGATACACAATTTCATTTAGTTGATAGGAAAGTTCAGCGGTTAGATCATTATGGACAGCCAGAATTTTGCGGTTGCCATTTCCGCCCTGAATATCTGATAATGCTGCTGTTATTTCTTTTAATTGCTTCCTGACTGCAAGTGACTTTGAATAACAGAAAATTGCAAAAGAAAGTGATATACACGAAAGGATGCTTAAAAGAAGTATCACAACCATTTTTTATACCTCCTTATTAAAACGATAGCCAATTCCTTTAATAGTCTGAATGTAAAAGGGAGTACCTGGATCAGGTTCTATCTTTTTACGGAGGCGGCTGATAATTGCCATGATATTGCTGTCATCATAAACGTATGCTTCTTTCCATACCGCTTCATATATTTGCTGTTTTGTTAAGATCCTGCCCTGGTTTCTGGCACAGTAAAGTAGAAGATCGAATTCCTTAGGGGGCAGTTCAAAGGTCCCATTTTGAGTTGTAACACTTCTGTTGTCAAAATCAATACTCATTCCCATATACATGAGCGGCTGGGATCTGTCCTGTATTTCATTAAAACGGGTGTATCTGCGAACCAGTGAAATAATTCGGGCAATTAGTTCTTCCATATTGAAGGGTTTTGCCAGATAATCGTCAGCACCAGAACGAAGGCCATATATCTTTGAGGTGGAGTCATCTTTCGCAGTCAGCATAAGAATAGGGATATTGCTTTTATTGCGTATTTTATCCAATGTCTGAAATCCATTCATTCCAGGCATCATCACATCAAGTAGTATTAGATGGTATTTCTTTTTATCAAGCATTTCCAGGCCGTTTAAGCCTGAGTGACAATAATCTGCACTTATTCCTTCTCTTGCAGCGCATTGACTGATTAAAACACATAAATCTTTATCATCGTCTATTATTAATATTTGGCAATCCAAATTTCTCCCCCTTAAACCAATGTTTTATCAGATAGATCCATTTTGCTTTCAGTGTAAACGGATGCGCGGATAAATTCAAGAGAGTTGACTGAATATATACAAAAACCTCCCCCAATGGAAATGGGGGAGGACGTTTCTTAAATAATCACCGGCTGAATCTGCCTTCCATCCAGTGCATATTCCAGTGTCTTACTGATTAGTTCAGTTCGGGCAATCATGGAATTAGGCTTTTTCACGGGATTATCCTGGCCAAAAGGCACAAAATAAATATTTTTCACATTGTAGAGTGTGCCGATATTTTTAAAATTCATCCCAAGCGCATCATTGGTGGAAAGAGAGATAACCAGAGGCTTCTCATTTCTTAAATGTGCTTTTGCAGCCATAAGAACTGGTGAGTCGGTAATTCCGTTTGCCAGCTTTGCCAGTGTATTGCCGGTGCAGGGAGCAATCAGAAGGATGTCTAAATATCCTTTTGGTCCAATGGGCTCTGCTTCTTCCAGCCGTAGTATTGGCTTATTTCCTGCTATTTCAGTAATTCGTTCCATATATTCTTTTGTGCTGCCAAACCGGGAATCTGTGGTCTGGACGTTGGAAGAGAAAATGGGATAGATATCTGCCCCTTCATCTGCAAGAACTTTTATTTCTTCCTCTATTTTGTCAAAAGTACAAAAGGACCCGGTAATTGCCAGGCCTACTTTTTTTCCTTCCAGTTTCATAATGCACTCCTTTGCCTAAACAGTTTGAGATAAACAGGTGAGAATTGCTTCATACAGAATTTTCGCCGAGGTTTCGGGAGCATAGATTCCAGGGAGGCCAAGGCTAAGCTTTGCACGGATTCCCTGCTGCCTGCAGGCTTCAAAGTCCACACCACCTGGGGCGGAGGCAATATCGATAATGGTTGCCTGCCGGGAGGCCAGAGAGACAAGTTTCTCATCAATGACCAGTGCTGGTATGGTGTTGAAGATATAATCATATCTGCCTATTTCTTTTTCTAAATCACTTAATAAAATTGTTTCAAAACCCATGGCTGATGCAAGAGCCAGCTGGTTTGCTTTTCTTCCTGCTATGGTGATTGTGAGGTCGAGGCCTTTTAGCTTAAGTGCCAGGGTTTTGGCACATCTTCCGAAACCGGTAATCAGGCATTTGCTCTGATGGAGACAGCCCGGGCTTAACCGTATGGCCTCCGCAATGGCGCCTTCTGCAGTTGCAATGGTGTTTTTTATGGTGACATCTTCCATATCCATATAGTCGAAGCAGCCAATTTCATTTTTTCTGGCATATTCTTTCACATATGCCGGAATATTGCCTCCAAACAGGATATGGTCGGAGGTAAGAAGGCTTAAGAGATTGCCAATTCCAAGGTCATTCATTTCATGGGCAGAAAACAGGCTGATTTTATCCTTGGTAAACGGGATAGGACAGAGAATGATATTGCAGGTTTCCATGGCTTCCTTCAGTGAGAAGTCAGGGTCATCTCCGTCAGAATGAAGAACAGTAAAAAAGCCGTTTTCAGTTAAAATGCGGCTTAAATAAAGCTGTCTTGAGTCGCCGCCTAATAGAAGAAATTTGTGCATACGGTCATCACTCCTTATACTGGTTTATATGATAAAAAAAATGATTTGTGTATGGTACCATCTGGGAATGTTTGTCATATTTCTGTTAGTATGAACCTATTTTTTAGGAATGAATGTCTATGAATGATGGGATTTTTAAAGGCTCTGCTGCAGCCATTGTTACGCCCATGGATAAACATGGGAATTTGGACCTTGTGGCTATGGAGCGGCTGTTGAAATTTCAGCTGGAAAATGGTACTGATGCAATTGTTGTAAACGGAACGACAGGAGAATCCTCAACACTGGAAGAGAAGGAAAAAACAGATCTGCTGGAATTCGTGGTGCATTATGTAAATCACAGGGTTCCTGTGATTATGGGGACGGGGAGCAATTCCACCTCAAACTCAGTAAGGCTTTCCAGAAAGGCGCAATCACTTGGAGCATCAGCACTTTTGCTGGTCACTCCTTACTACAACAAGACATCCCAGCATGGGCTGGTGGAGCATTTTAATACCATAGCGGACCGCGTGGATATTCCGATTATTTTGTACAATGTTCCCACGCGTACGGGGGTTAATATTGAACCTGAAACTTATTTAAAACTTTCGCAGCATCCTAATATAAGAGCTGTGAAGGAGGCTGGTGGAAATATTTCCCATATTGCAAAGGTTGCGGCTCTGTGCGGAGACCGGCTGGATCTCTATTCGGGAAATGATGATCAGACTGTACC
>SVDS01000115.1 GCA_015057715.1 Paenibacillaceae bacterium | reverse complement strand
TTGAACTAGTATAAAGACGAATATTCGGTAGGTGAGGCTACTACAGGGATACGGGCTGTTGCCGCAAAGTTGTGGAGACACAATGAGATGGTTTGAACAGGCTGCATCGACATTAAGGTGCAGCATAATACAGTTACATTGCCCTGTAAAGCTAAAACTCATACGAAAATATAAGAAAATGTAATTACATTCTCGTATATTCTTTCCGAATATGCGGGAATTTTTTATTTTAAATCTTAAAAAGAAAGGATGTGCCTGTTTTGGATAGTGGTAATTGTCACAGTTGTATGAAGCGGATGATGGCAGTATATAATATCGGTGACAGGCAGTCTTTGCCTGTTACTTAGTTGTGCTGTTCAGCCAGATATTAGAGCCATCATTCTCAAAAACACGTTTTTTGATAATGGTGGTTTTTTTGTGCCCATTTTTGGGTTATTTATTTATTTTGAAAGTGAGGTGAGGAGAATGGATGCAGACGGAAGTAGCGGCGCGGCCCCCGGGAAGCGAAGCAGCAGGAGTGATTTAGATGGAGACGTACACTTGTCTGCACCAGGCTCCTGAACCCAATACGCTTCTCTTGGCTGCCATAATTTTTGAAATTACAAACTATAATTATGGAGGTAGAAACCATGAAGAAGATTTTTTTAAACAAAAAAAGGAATGGGAGACTTTTGGCCGATCATTCCCGTTACAATGAAACAAAACAGAGACTGATTCAGGCTGCTGATGGTAATACAAAACAGGTATTGAATGCATTGGGAACCTTTGAAGACGGACTCACAGAGGAAATGGCAGAGGAATCCAGAGAAACCTATGGAAACAATGTGATCACACATGGTAAGAAAGACTCCATATGGAAACGGATCTGGGCTGCATTTGTCAATCCATTTACTTCAATCCTGTTCCTTCTTACGGTGGTCTCTGTATTCACCGATATTATTTATGCAGAGCCCCAGAATAAAAGCTATACAACCGTTATCATTATCACTACCATGGTAATGATCTCCGGGATTCTCCGTTTTGTTCAGGAAACAAGAAGCGGCAATGCTGCAGCCAGATTATCCCAGATGATTCACACCACCACCTGTGTGGAGCGAAAGGAAGCCGGCAGGCAGGAAATTCCCTTAGAGGATGTGGTTGTGGGGGATATTTTACATCTCTCAGCAGGAGATATGGTGCCTGCAGATGTACGGATCCTCAGCTCCAAGGACTTATTTGTGAGTCAGTCTGCACTGACTGGAGAAAGTGAGCCAGTGGAAAAGCTTGCTGTAAATCATACAGATACCAAGGTGCTTACTGAGATTACGGACCTGGCGTTTATGGGAACCAATGTGATCAGTGGAAGCGCAAAAGCAGTTGCAGTTGCAGTTGGAAATGATACCGTGCTTGGAACGGTTGCTAAGGAATTGACGGTAAAACCGCCCATGACAGGTTTTGAACGGGGAGTGAATTCAGTCTCCTGGGTACTGATCCGTTTCATGCTCATTATGGTACCCATTGTACTTTTTGTTAATGGATTTACCAAAGGTGACTGGCTGGATGCCACACTCTTTGCCATCTCCATAGCAGTGGGGCTCACCCCTGAAATGCTGCCTATGATTGTAACCACATCTCTTGCCCGGGGAGCGGTTGCCATGAGCAGAAAAAAGGTGATTATTAAAAACTTAAACGCAATCCAGAATTTAGGCTCCATAGACATCCTCTGTACGGATAAAACCGGAACACTGACTCAGGATAAGGTGGTTTTGGAATATCATCTCGATATCCATGGAAATGAAGATGACAGAGTTCTCCGTCACGCATTCTTAAACAGCTATTATCAGACAGGGCTTAAAAACCTTATTGATCTGGCAATTATTTCAAAGAACCGTGAGCTTGAGAATATCCATCTTGAAACCGGATATACAAAGGTGGATGAAATTCCCTTTGATTTCAACCGCCGCCGTATGAGTGTAGTGGTATCGGATTTAAACGGTAAGACTCAGCTGATCACAAAAGGAGCTGTAGAAGAAATGCTCAAATGCTGCTCCTTTGCAGAATATAATGGTAATGTTGAGCCGCTTACAGAAGAGATCCGTGAATTTATTTTATCCAAATCCAATGAGCTCAATGCCGATGGAATGCGTGTAATAGCAGTGGCTCACAAGACAAATCCGGCACCGGAAGGTCAGTTTTCTGTCTCGGATGAGACGGATATGGTGCTGATCGGGTATCTGGCTTTTTTAGATCCGCCCAAAGAAACCACTGCCCAGGCAATCAAAGCACTTTATGAGCATGGTGTGGATGTTAAAATACTGACTGGTGATAATGAGAAGGTTACCTGCTGTATCTGCAGACAGGTGGGACTTCCGGTCAATGAGCTTTTACTTGGCTCTGAGATTGATGATCTTGATGACAAAACGCTTGCAGAAAAAGCCGAGAGCATGACTGTTTTTGCAAAATTATCACCTGCCCAGAAAGCCAGAGTGGTAAGAGTTCTCAGAGAAAATGGTCATATGGTGGGCTACATGGGGGATGGAATTAATGACGCTTCCGCCATGAAAGCATCAGATGTGGGCATCTCGGTTGATACTGCAGTGGATATCGCCAAAGAATCGGCTGATGTGATTCTTCTTGATAAGGATTTAATGGTACTGGAATCGGGAATTATAGAAGGCAGAAAGACTTATGCCAATATGATAAAGTATATAAAAATGACAGCTTCTTCCAACTTCGGAAATATGTTTTCCGTGCTTGCAGCCAGTGCATTCCTTCCCTTTCTTCCTATGGCATCCATTCATCTGATTTTATTGAATCTGATTTATGATGTTTCCTGCACGGCCATACCGTGGGATAATGTTGACAGAGAGTATTTATTAAAGCCAAGAAAATGGGATGCATCGTCTGTGGGACGTTTTATGGTCTGGTTAGGACCTGCCAGTTCTGTTTTTGACATAGCCACTTATTTACTGATGTATTTTGTCATCTGTCCGGCAGTATGCGGCGGGCTTATGTTCCATCAGATTACGGATCCGGCAATGCAGGCTCTCTTTATCGCAACGTTTCAGGCGGGATGGTTTATCGAATCCATGTGGAGCCAGTCACTGGTTATTCATATGATCAGAACACCTAAAATACCATTTATTCAGAGCTGGGCTTCCAAACAGGTGGTATGCCTTTCCTTTGCAGGGATTGCAGTTCTTACCATGATCCCATTCACTCCTGTGGCACAGGCATTAAAGCTGGCAAGACTGCCCGGAATCTATTTTGCATGGCTGGCACTGATTGTAGTTTGCTATATGGTGCTTGCCACTGTTTTAAAAACAGTTTATATTAAACGGTACGGAGAATTGTTGTAAAAAAATAAGATAAGAAACCAGAAAATATGATATACTGATCTCATCAAATAGTTAACTGCAAGATATAGAAAGGGAGATCCAAATGAAAATCATTATGTATGGGGCAGAAATCTGTCCGGATTGTGTAGCAGCAAAGGCTCAGCTGGGGGAATTTACCACAGTCCAGCTGGATTACAGGAATATCACAGAGAATACTGCAACATTAAAAGAATTTCTTCGCCACCGGGATCATGATGAGATGTTCAAACCGGTTGTGGAAGAGGGCAGAATCGGAATTCCTCTTTTTATTCTGGAAGATGGAACTCAGACCTTTGATATCGCTGATTTTATGGATGATGTCAAATCCCAACCGGTTCAGAATGCTTGTTCCATTGATGGAAAAGGGTGCTGATTAACAATTATATCAGGAGGTAATTTATGAACACGTTTCAAACTATTACTGCAAAAGAGTTTAATTACAATCCATTTCAGTTAATTGGGGATGAATGGATGCTGATTACTGCTGAAAAAGACGGGAAGGTAAATACCATGACGGCTTCCTGGGGCGGACTTGGGATTTTATGGAACAGAAGTGTTGCCTATGCTGTCATCAGACAGAGCCGTTTTACAAAAGAATTTGTTGACGGTGCAGATCATTTTTCCCTCTCGTTTCTGGATCATAAAGCATATGCAAAAGAACTGGGGTATTTAGGCAGCGTATCAGGAAGAGACGAAGATAAGATAAAGAAGGCCGGAGTAACAGTAAATCATGAAGACGGTGTGCCGTTTATTGATGAAGCGTCCAAAGTTTTAATCTGCGAGAAACTCTTTGTAACAGATATGAAACCGGAGAACTTTATAATTCCAGAAATAGACACTAAATTTTATGCAGATAAAGATTATCATTATCTGTATATTGGAGGCATCACAAAGATACTGAGCAGATAAATGACCGGCAGGCATACATAGGATTCCAAAAATGACGCATCCTAATTAAAAAATGAAAGGAGCCTGTTTATGCCAAAAGATAGTCAGCCGGATAATAAAGAAGCCAGAATGGAAAAATGTAATGGTCAGACGCCTCTTACAAGAGAAAATCAGAATAAGAATAAAAATGCGAAGCGTAAGTCCATTAAGCACAATGATGTCTAGCGACTCATTGTAAAATCATAAGCAAGCCCCGGAGCTCAAACCTCTGGGGCTTTCGTTGTGGGCTAACTGATATTTATCACTCATTTATGTGTTTAAGCATACCATAAATGAGACTGTTGATGAAAGAAGTTTATCAGGTGAAAAAACTTAATTCTCAAAAAGTATTTGTACAATATCGGGATATAATGGAACCATACGGGCCTGTAAAGGGCAGATTATATACGATTACACATTCAGATATAACCGCAGAACTGTTTGTGTTTGTAGCCCCTGAGTATGCAGATGATCAATTTACCAAAATGCATGACGAGGTGAAAATTGCCTGGGAATTATATAATGAAGGAATTGCTTTAATTGGCACTGTGATTGTTGATGGTGAGGGTGTAACCGGAGATCCATCCATAAGAAATAAGATATTCTATAACGAAATGCCTACAGCACTTCAGGCATTACGCCAGGCTGACAGATTTTTGTTTGACAAAGAACCTGATCTGGATCAGGCACCAGTGTATATTCAATTTATCTCAGGCAATCCTGAATATAACAAAATATATGATTTTGGAATTATTGGTATGTATCAGTGAAAATCAGCGGTGATGTTTGATCTACCGGCTAAAATCGGGGCTGGAGCACTAAGTAATCTAGTGCGACAGCCCCTTTCTTAAACACCCTCTGGGTTAATAGTTATTTTTCTACTTTTATATTATCCAAAATAAATGATTTATCTTCATTGATTACAACATCAGCTTTTATGGTTCCAATATATTGTGGTGTAACAATATTAGTGAAATAAGCTTCCATTCCTAAAGTTATATTTACTCCACTGTCAAAAGAAAATGATACATTGTTACCATAAGAAATTTTTTCAAAATTCCAATTTGAATCATTAAAGCTTTTAAGATCAATGTCATATAAATCTTTATTATTGATAATTATATCTAAAACATTGTCACTCTGTAATTTGTAGTTAATTGCTTCATTTAACTGTTTTTTATAATTATCCGCTGAAAAATTCATAATATTTAAAGAGTTCTTAGAGTCCTGGTAAAAACCATATAAATCCTCAATATATACTTCAGATCCAGATTCAGTATTAAAAGAGCATAATATAATATCCTGTTGACCAATTTGAATTACTTTTAATTTAGGAAGAACAAACATTGGTGTCATATATTTGATGTCATATTTTTTTAATTCATTTCCATATCTGACTATTATACCTTTATAATTATCAGTATTATCATTTATGCCATATACATAAAAATTCTTTTCTGGAATTTCAGCTAATAAAGGAAATTTAGATTTTTTAAATGTATCTTCATTTGTAATATTCTTATCTAATTTGTCAATACTTAACTCTTTATTAGCTTCATGTTTGCTTAAATATAATATGACTATTACAACTAATATAACTGCTATTCCAAAATAAATATACTTTCTTTTAACGTTCATACTTAGTTTCCCTCCTGGATAATTTAACTACTATAATAGTTTATGTACAAAATTTTGTCAACTTGTTGTAACTAATGCTTTATTAACATATGATTGCAACTATTGTTTTATTAACAGAAAAATAAGCTCTAACTGAAAATGTCAGTCGGAGCTTAATTTTCTATTAATTAGTAACCTTGAACTTTAAAAAAGGTATGTCCCCCAATAACCTTTTTTTCCGTGACTTTAACATAATCTTTACCATTAAAAGTATATGATTCTGTTGAACCTGATTTTTTGATTTTGTTTTTGTATAAGCTATTTGTAACAAACCAAAGACAAGTTCCTATAGGATTTACAACGCTATCTGGATTTAAGAAAAATTTTTGTGCTAAATCTAAGCATTCTTTCCAAGCAGTTGAGTTTATATCAGGCTTTAATGCAGAATCTGTTGTCATTCCTTCAAATGAGTATTTTTTTAATATTACTCCCGAATATGAATTTCCACCAAATTCGGATGAGTTTTTAGCCATTCTGTTTCTTACTACATAGCCACACCCTCTTCTGCCTTGATCTGATTCACCCCTTGCTTCTGAATAAAGCATACGCGCAATAAGATCTGTTTGACTCCTGTCTTTTAAATCATTCGTACTGTTCAATGGATCTCCGTAACCCATAATTAATTCCTCCTTTATTCTAATCAACATTGTTTTATAACCGGTTATGTTTAATAAAAAGGAATTAAATACATATTTGTAAACATTGACTTAAAATTAACTACCTTTGTGTTATTTGTTATTTCATAAATTGACAGGTTACATACCATTATTTATAATAATACAATACAGCAGTGAAATATTAAAAACGGAGGTCCCTATGTCAGATCATTCCATAGAACTTTTTCAAACAGATACCAGACACTGGTTTGAACGTGCTCTTGGTACCCCTACCCTGGTTCAGAAACAGGCATGGCCTGAAATTGCAGCAGGCAGGCATACGCTTGTTTCCGCCCCTACCGGAACGGGTAAGACGCTGACGGCATTTTTGATATTTCTTGACAGGCTTTTAAACGAAGCAGCAATGGGTGAGTTAAATCAGGAACTGCAGCTGATTTATATCTCTCCTTTAAAATCCCTGGCCGGTGACATCAGGGAAAATCTCCGCCGGCCCCTGGAAGGAATTGTGGAGGAAAGAAAAAAGTCAGGCAATTATAACGGTCAGGAACTTTCCGTGGGAATCCGAACTGGTGATACCACACAACGGGAGCGGAATCAGATGATTAAAAAGCCTCCCCACATTCTCATAACAACTCCGGAATCGTTCTATCTGATGCTGACCAGTAAATCAGGACAGAAAATCTTAAAGACAGCAAAAGCACTGATCATCGATGAGCTGCATGTGATGATTGATACCAAGAGAGGCGCCCATTTAATGCTTTCTGCAGCCAGACTGGACAAGCTTTGTGGTAAGCCTTTGCAGCGGATCGGATTGTCCGCTACCATTGAACCTCTCGATCTTGCAGCAAACTACCTGGCTCCCGGAGAGGTTTCCGTTGTGGCGCCTAAGATGAACAAGGAGATCCGGATCGAAATAAAAAGTCCATTTTCAGATAAAGGCATTCAGAGTAAGGACTCTGTCTGGAAAGACATTGCAAAAACCATATACTCTTATATGGGAGGATCAGGCAGTTCTCTGGCATTTGTGGAAGGACGGGCATATGCAGAAAAGCTTGCCCATTTTATTAACGAGTTAGGCGGAGAAGGATTCGCCCGCACCCATCACGGGAGCTTATCCAAGGATCAGCGTTTTGAAGTGGAGCAGGCACTGCGTGATGGTTCTTTGAAACTTCTTTGTACCACTTCCTCCATGGAACTTGGAATTGACGTAGGGGAAATCAAACAGGTATTTCAGGTTGGCTGCCCCCGTTCTGTCTCCAGCACCATGCAGCGGCTGGGCCGCGCCGGGCATAATCCCGGGCGTGTCAGCGTCATGTATATGTTTCCCAGAGAGGCTTCGGAAGGCTTATTTTGCGGATTTACTGCAGAAGCGGCCAGAAACGGGAAGATAGAAAATGCCAGACCGCCCAGACTTTGCCTGGATGTACTTGCCCAGCATCTGGTATCCATGGCATGCACCCAGGAATATGGGGTGGAAGATGTGATGGATATTTTAGCCGGAGCCTATCCTTTTTATGAGGTAACGGCAGAGGATGTGAAAGATGTTTTGCGAATGCTTGCAGGTGATTATGAGCATGAACGGGATATTCCGGTAAGACCCCGGATTATTTACGACCGGATTCATAATCGGATCAGCGGAGATGCTTACAGTCGTATGCTGGCAATCAGTGCAGGTGGAACCATTCCTGACAGAGGCCTTTACACAGTCCGGTCAGAAAGCGGAGTCAGGCTGGGAGAACTTGATGAGGAGTTTGTCTTTGAAAGCAGAGTCGGGGACCGGTTTTTACTTGGAACATTCGCATGGCAGATTGTCAATATCATGCGGGATACAGTGATCGTATCACAGGCAAATCCTTCCGGCGCCAGGCTTCCCTTCTGGCATGGAGATATTAAGGGGCGAAAACTTGGAACCGGACTTGTATTCGGTGAGATTTTCCGCAGGTTCAATGAGTCCGGCAGTACAGAAGCTTTATATAAAGAATTAACAAAGCTTGGTTTAGATGAAGTGACAGGAGAGCGTGCCCTTGATTTTCTACTCAGTCAGCAAAAAAGCACGGGAATCCTCCCAGATGACAGAACCATACTGGTGGAACACTTTATGGATGAAAACAGCAATCATCAGATGATGGTTCACTCTATATTTGGACGTCAGATCAATGAACCTCTGTCTCTTCTTGTGACTGAAGCAGCAAAACTTCATATGGATACAACCATTAACTGCACGGCAGATGATGATGGTTTTTTATTGTTTCCTTATGATGGAACCCCTTTGCCTGATGGACTTATTTATGAAGTATCTCCTCAGAAAGCAGATGCCATTGTGGCTGCATTACTTCCGGTCACCCCTTTATTTAACATGAATTTCCGTTACAATGCCGCCAGGGCACTTCTTATGGGAGTAAGAAATCAAAAGCGTCAGCCCCTCTGGATTCAGCGAATGAAAAGTGCACAGATGCTGTCTGGCCTGGTAAAAGAGGACACCCATCCCATACTAAGGGAGACAAAACGGGAATGTCTGGAGGACTTTTGGGATTTAAAGGGACTGCAATCTGTTTTATATGAGATACAATCAGGAAACATCCAGATACGGGAAATGTATTTGGAGACACCTTCCCCCATGTCATTGCCTTTAAGGCGCCAGACAGAAGCTTCCATGATGTATGATTATGCTCCCACGCCCCAGAGCATCCATGAGACGGTTAAGGAGGCGGTTCATGAGGCAGCCAAAATCACCCCCGAGCCTGAGCATCTGGCCCGTGTGTCCCAGAGAATGCATCTTCCGGAAGATGAGGAACAGCTTCATACACTTCTTATGATAGAAGGCGATATGGAAGCAGGAGAACTTGATATTCCCATTGAATGGCTGGAGTCCCTGGCTTTAAAGGGAAGAGCACTCTACGTAGAACCCGGCTTATGGATTGCGGCAGAGCATGGGGATGAATATGAAAATGCTCTGATTAAGGGGCAGAAAAATGCGGGAAAACGTCTAGTTCAAAGAATGATTAAGTACCGGGGAGCAAAATCCTTGGAACAGACAGCCGAACGGTATCTGTGGTCAGAGGAGAAAGCTCTTGATATTTTAACTTCTCTGTGTGATCAGAGGAAAGTGATTTTACAGGATGAAGTTTATTATCACGCAGACCTTTATGACAGAGCCAGAAATGAGACAATTAAAAGCAGAAGAAGGCAGATAACCACCCTCCCTTCCGGATGCTACGCTGCTCTTATGGCATTGCGCCTTCGGATATCCGCCTCCCCTCTTGAGCAGCTTCAGACTGCTTTGGAAGGATTACTGGATCAGTCTTTTCAGGTAGATCTGTGGGAGAATGTTCTTTTGCCTGCACGAGTGGGAAACTATCGTCCTGAGCTAATGGATTCGCTGTTATCAGCGGGTAAAGTATTCTGGCAGCTGGAAAACGGTTGTGACCTTACGTTCCATCAGACTGCTGATATTGACTGGAGTGCAGACTTGTCTGAAGTTCTTGAACAGCTGGAGGGAGAGGAAAAAGCCGTATATGGAGCCCTGTTGAACCATGGGGCAAGCTTTATGCAGAGGTTGGAAGAAATCATAGGGAAATCGCCTTATGAAGCCTTGTTTTCACTGGCAGAAAAGGGGCTTGTAAGTGCAGACAGCCTGATTCCGGTCAGGCAGCTTATGAACCGGGATAAACTGAATAAGGGAACCGTTCGCCAGCGGGTAAATGCCAGGACAAAAATTTTATTAACTGGCAGATGGGAAGTAGTACGTCCGCGTAAGGAAGCTACTGTTGAACAACTGCTTGACCGCAGCTTTGACAAAACCGTGATTGTGTGCAGAGAGACAATCAAAGGCCTGACCTGGAGTGCAGCACTTGAAACACTGCGGATCTGGGAATATACTGGAAGGGTGCGGAGGGGTTATTTTATTGAAGGCCTGTCAGGAATCCAGTTTATCCGGGATAAAAATTTTCCAGGAACCATGGCAGGTCTTTCCAATCCCGGTAAAGAGGTAATCTGGTTAAACGGAGCTGATCCCGCCCAGCTTTGGGGGAAAGTGTTAAAGCATCAGGAAGGAAGATCATTTTTAAATGTACAGGGAACTGCAGTGGCATTATGCAAAGGAATACCGGCAGCCATTTTTGAACGCCAGGGAAAAGTCTTAAAGATATTTGATATGGATTGTGCAGAAGATGCGCTTAAGGTGTTTGTTAAGGAATTTATGGGACATAGAATCTACTCTTCACGAAACAGAATAGTAATAAAAGAATACCCCAAAGAAGCAGAAGATTTGCTTCGGGTGGCAGGTTTTCGCCGTGAACTTCAGGATTATGTACTGTATTGTCTTTAAAGACATGGAAGCCATAAGGGGATCATAGAATTAAAAATGATTGTGTGATTGAGGAGGAGAGTATGAATCTGTTAATTTCAATTTGTGAAAGTTTTTTAACACCGGCTAAGGTGATGCTGTATTCCCTTTCCAGATTTCATGAAGATGCTGATATATACTTATTATACAGTTCATTGTCCCAGGAAGATATCAAAGATTTGGAACTTTTTCTGATTAATAAGTGTAAAGCAAGGCTTCATCCGGTTTGTGCCTCTGGATTTTTTACCAACGTTCCTCTTTCCAGCCGGTATAAAAAGCCGGAATTGTATTACCGTATCCTGGCACCATATCTGCTTCCGGCTGAACTTGACAGGGTTTTATATCTGGATGCAGATATTATTATCAATGGATCCCTGAATGAGTTTTACAATCAGAGCTTTGAAGACAATTATGCAGCTGCTGTCAGAGACCGGTTTGAAAACATCGATAAAGTGGTTTTGCTTAAAGAAAAGCTTGGATTAAAAATTGAAGATGCGTATTTTAATTCAGGAGTCATGCTGTTTAATCTGGCACTGTTTCGAAAAAAGATTAAGCTTGAAGATATTATGGCTCTGATTGAAGAGAAAAGAGAAGCTTTGAGATATTTTGATCAGGATGTATTAAACTGCCTTTTAAAGAATCATATAAAGCTCTGCAGCCAGGAATATAATACCCAGACTTATCCCTTTGATCAATCCAGTCTCTCCGATATAAAAGATGTTTCAGTTGTCATTCATTATACCGGACTCCCTAAACCATGGAGTCCGGAATACAACGGTACACTGGACTTTTTATATTGGAAAAATGCATTGAATGCCGGATTCACCCAAGATTATCAGGACTACTGGGAGAAAAAATTTGGCAGTCAGGATCCTGATTTCACAATTGATTGAACATAAGCCAGCATTTCCTGTTTAGACTGGATCGTTTCCGCATGGTCAACCATATGCTGCTGTTCTTTTTCAGGCAGGGAAAAAAAGTAATTCATCGCCTGAAATTCTTCCAGTGCCAGCCCGAAACCTACAGGCAAATCAATACCCTGAGTGTATTTTTTCATAGAGACCTCCTTGTATTTTATAAAATAGATTATTTGTTATTATTGTATTTTTTAAAGTAACTATTCGGGAATAAGAAATAATTATAAAACCGGTTCATTTGAGGAATCATTATATACAAATATCAATTTCATATAAAACAGGAGGAGCTGAAATGTTATTTTTCGCTGTGCTTTTTATTACATTAGCTTTAATCTTTTATACTCTGGGAGTGTTCGGTGAAAAACTGCAAAAGATTTTAAAACCATGGCATCTTGTTGCCTTCTGGGCAGGATTTGTCTGTGATACGACCGGAACATCTTTAATGAGCCGTCTTGCAGTTGGACAGAGTGTCATTAATTTTCATTCAGTAACCGGAATTGCGGCAATCTTACTCATGCTGATCCATGCAGTCTGGGCAACGGTGGTTCTAATACGAAATAATAAAGATATGATGGCTGGATTTCATAAATTCAGCCTGTTTGTATGGCTGATCTGGCTGATACCTTATTTTTCCGGTATGTTTGCCCATATGATCAGGTAGCAGAAAAGGAGGTATCATGATACTCAGTGCCAGCCGCCGGACTGATATTCCGGCATTTTATTCTGACTGGCTGTTAAATCGTTTAAAAGAAGGGTATGTACTGGTTCCCAACCCTAGAAATCCTTCTCATTACAGCCGGATACAGCTAAGCCCACAGACCGTGGACTGTATTGTGTTTTGGACTAAAAATCCCAAAGAAATGATATCTGAGCTTGACGTGATATCCGCTTTGGGATATGATTTTTATATCCAGTTTACCCTTACTCCTTATGGAAGAGATGTGGAGGAATATTTACCGGATAAAAAAGAATTGATTGATATATTTTTAAAGTTAAGCGCAAAAATTGGTTCCAATCGCGTTATCTGGCGTTATGATCCTGTGGTTTTAACTGACAGGATGAATGTGGAGTACCATTTAGAGTGTTTTGAAAAAATGGCAGGTTTATTGGAAGGCAGCACAAACCGATGTGTTTTCAGTTTCCTTGATTTTTATGCCAGACTGAAATCCCAATTGCAAAATCTGGGAGTCCGGGACATACAGGAAGAGGACATGCTAAGGATTGGGGAAGGATTTTCAAATAGCGCAAAAAAGCATGGGATCCAATTGTCCACATGCTGTGAATCTGTTGATTTAAGCCAGTTCGAAATAAGCCATGCTTCCTGCATCGATGGGGACTTAATTGAAGAATTGACTGGCTGCAGCCTTCGCAAAAAGAAGGATAACGGACAGCGTCCCGGGTGTGGATGTATGGAAAGCGTGGATATCGGCAGCTATGACAGCTGTGGGAATGGCTGCAAGTACTGCTATGGAGTTTATTCAAGAGAACGGGCACGTGTGAACCGGGAGAATCATGATCCCAAATCCCCGGTTTTGTTTGGATCAGTTCCTCCTGATGCAGTTATAACAGAAAGACCCGTAAAGTCCTTAAAGGATGGGCAGATGGATTTCTTTCATCTCATATAACATTTAATTGACAGACATATCTATTACATTCGTTGAGTTAACAACTATCTGAAATTTTCTGACATTAAAATCATAAGACGAATGCAGCAAAATATATATTAAATAGGGCTGATTACCAGAAAGACAAGCTGGAAATCAGCCTTGGAACCTGAATTAAATTGGAAGGGGGGTTCAGATTCTGATCGACAGAAAACGAATAGCCGGAAAAAAATTCAGAATGCTGTCACTGAGCAGTAAATTTACATTGCTGATTCTTGGTGTTTTAATGGTACCCATTGGAATTTTTATTCTGCTGTTTTTTCATAATATGGAAGCGTCCTTATACAAGGATGGACAAACACAGATGATTTATGAACTGGATAAAAGCTGCCAGAATGCGGAACAGATTGCAGTAAACTGTAAATTATCCTCTGAGATTATTGTAAATAATGAATCCATCAACGATTTCTTAAATCAGATTGCGTCCGATAAGAAGTTTAGTTTTATGGATATCCTGGACTTTTATGGGAAAGAGATCAGCGGAGTGCAGAAGATTGTCAAAAGTAATCCCTATATTTATAAGCTGCGAATATTTGTCAACTCCAATACTGTGAAGGAGATTATTCCCCTTCTCTACAAAGAAGATAAAATTGCTGACTTAAAATGGGGCAAAGACGGGGTACCGCCTACAGGAACCTGGTGTTTTGATTATGAGGACGCTTTGGGCCAGGCGGATGATCAGGATCATTTTCCCAGAATCGCTTCCCTCATAACAAGGCTCAATGATTACCGGTACGGAAGATATGGCATTGTGGAATCTGCGGTAACCATGGAAAATATGTTTCCTGATCTCTATCATTCAACCGTGACAGACAGAACCTGCTTTATCGATTCGGACGGCATCCTATACAGCAGTCAGCAGCTTTCCCCTCTGTGGGAAAAGCAAAAAGAAGATATGATGGATTTTATACATAGTCTGGAAGAATCAGACTCGCTTTCAAACGGTGCAGTCAGCAAAAGGACAAGAATTGGTGGAGAAGAGGTTTTAGCGGGATGCGTGAAAATCAAATCCATACAGGGATACTTAATCCGCATTGTCTCCACGAAAAATGAAAAAATGGCACTTCGCACATCGAAATTACAGTTTTCTCTTTTATGGATTATGATTCTCATCGTGCTGTTTTTATTTTCCAATAAGCAGGTAACCCATATATTAAGGCAGTTTTTCGAGATCTACGATACGGTTTATCAGGTACAGAAGGGGGATTTAAAGGTACGGGTAAAGAATATGAGCCGGGATGAATTCGGAGAACTGGGAATTGAGCTGAATACCATGCTGGACCGGATACAGAAGCTGATGGATGAAACTCTGCACCGTGAGCTGCTTGTGAAAGATGCGCAGATTAAGGCATTGCAGAATCAGATCAACAATCATTTTATTTACAATGTATTGGAATCAATAAAAATGATGGCGGAAATTGATGAAAAATATGAGATTGCAGATACGGTAGCTTCCTTTGGTGAGCTTTTGCGTTACAGCATGCGGTGGAAATCAGGCTACGTTATGGTGGAGGCAGAAATTGATCAGATCAGAAATTACCTGGCGCTGGTAAATTTGTGGTATGACGATGAAATCGGTTTAAGCATGGAGCTTCCCCAGGAGATTCTGTATCAGGAAATACCCAAGATGTCACTGCAGCCCATTGTTGAGAATGCAATCGGCCACGGGATGCGGGAATTTACAGAAGATACCTGCATCTATATGAAAGGAGAGATCATTGAAGATATCTGCTATATCCACATCACAGATTATGGGTGCGGGCTGGAAGAAGCAGAACTGGAAAAACTGCGCAAACGGCTGAGCGGAGAAATAGAAGATACATCCGGGCAGGAAAATGGAATTGGATTAAAGAATGTTCATGACAGGTTACAAATTGGCTTTGGTCCGGATTATGGAATCGTTATTGATTCCAGAAAGCATGCTTTTACAGAGGTTACGGTAAAAATTCCATATCAGAAAAGAAAGAAGGGGATCACATGAATCATGTACTGATTGCAGAAGATTGTAAAATTATAAGAAAAGGAATCTCTGCCATGATTGCGCGGTGTCAGGTTCCAATTAACCAGATTATAGAATGTAAAAATGGTCTGGAGGCACTGGAGATTATCCAGAACATGCCCATTGATGTTCTCATTACAGATATTCGTATGCCGGATATGGATGGAATCACGTTGGTAAAAGAACTTCAGAAAAGCCAGTACATACCAAGAATTGTTGCAATCAGTGGATATGATGATTTTTCCTGCGCTGTTGATTTGCTAAGATGTGGAGCCAGAGAATATCTGCTAAAGCCAGTAAAGCGGGAAGAACTGAATTCAATTATGATGAAGCTGGAGGAGGAGATACAGAAGGAGCAGTCTGAAAAACGGGCAAAGAGGGCGTTGTGTTACAGCCAGATCAGGCGAATTCTTTTGTCTGAAAACATTTCCACAGAGGAGATGAAAGAAGCAGAGCGGTTAAACTGGTTCAATGAGGAAACCTATTCAGTAGTAATAAGCAGCGGGACTTTTAATGAGGTGGATGATACACGGATATTTACGTTCCCTGATGTGGAGGGGTGCCAGGTGACCTTAATGGCGGAAAAAGAAGTGAAAGAATTTATTTTAAACAGGAGCGGCGGCTCTGACTTTGGAGTCAGCGATCCCTTTCAGGGAGTTTTAAATTTAAGGAAAGCGTATGAAGAAGCCAGACAGCGGAGAATCCGTGGCTTTTGTATGCAGGAAAGAGACGGGATAACCAGTAAAAACTGCCTGATGCCCCAAAATGAAATGGAGTGTTTTGTTCAACGGATCGGAACCCAGAAAAACAGTAAAAATGAAGCCTTTCTTCTGGAACTTGCAGACAGAGTGAAAAAAGGAGAAGTGGAAGGATTACAGTTTCAGGATTTTATGAGCCACATTATTATGAGAGTCAGAGAATTTTACGGCAGAATCCTGGCAGAGGAAGAGATATCTTTGGAGAAACTTTGCCATATGCTTGAATTTAACAACATTGATGAGTACTGTACAGAAATCAGGCGGGTGTTCTCCTGCATCAACGAACGGGTGCTTCATGAAAATGATGATTATAAAAGCCGCTTAAAGGTGGAAGAGGCACTGGCCTATATGAATGAGAATTATTCCAGAAATAT
>SVDS01000114.1 GCA_015057715.1 Paenibacillaceae bacterium | reverse complement strand
TATTTTTTCCTCCAGGATTCATAGAATGCAACTTCAAACCATCCCATTCCATCCATAAGGACATCATCCATATGTCCCACACGATCACCACCTTTCATGATTGCCCGTATGGGTAAAAAAATAGAACCACACGGATCAGTACTATCCACCAATGCGGTTCCGAATTCTATTCTTTCCACATAGGCACAGCAACGAAAGCGCCTGTACCTATGAGCGATTCAAAGATACAAGCGCTATCAATCGTCGTCCCTATTCAACATGGAAATTTGTTGATTACGATTCATCATAGCCACCTCTGCAGTTATATTAATAGGTAACAGATTATCACAGATCCTGACACATGTCAAATGCAATTTCCTTATACTTTTCCATCAGCAATGGCTGAATATGAGGATAGGTCCAATTCTCTGGCAGCTGCTCCGTAATGATTACTTCTGCAATTTCATGATGGAGCTCTTCTTCAAAGGAATATATTTCAGCAAAGTAAAGCATACCAAGGCTTTCTTCTTTTAAACACTCTCCCTCTCTGGTCTCACCGCATACTGAATATACACATAATGGAATCATATCAAATTCCACTGCACCAGTTTCTTCCCAAAGTTCTCTCCTGGCAGTATCGTTGATATTTTCAGACTCTTCCCGGTGTCCACCTGGCACTTCATAGGTATCTCTGTCTTTATGTCTGCAAAAAACCCATTTTCCCTGATTTCTGGAAATAATTACTGCAAACTTCAGTTTCTCATCCTCTGCCTTATCATAAAATTTAACCTGTGTCACCATGATTTTCAATATCCTCTCCGTATTCCTTCTACTGATTCAATCATATCATGAAATAAATCATGACAAAAGTTAAAAAATGGTAAATTTTAGATATAGCAAATTTCCAAAAAATCGTTATAATGATATCTGATTATATGATTTGATCCGCTGTAAATCAGTTATTGTATACTGATAATGAATATCAATTGAGTATACCAAAACCTACTTTTTACATGTGTTAATTTTGTAAATATATGACTATATTTAATGAAAAAGGCGCAGTTTAACCAAAACCACGCCACCATTTTCAGACTAATTTCGACACGATCCATTATATAATACGACATTATTGTTTGTCAATACAAACAAAAACAACATTAATAATTGAATTTACAGAATCATTAACAAAAAATTTATAGCTTTTTAAGATGAATAAGAACTATTCGCCGTCAAAAAACTCGTCACCCGAAAAGGAGTAATATCAATATGCCTCGTAGAGGAGAAAACATTTATAAACGCAAAGATGGTCGTTGGGAAGGCCGGCAATTAAAAAACGATGGGAAATATCAATATTTTTATGGAAAAACCTACCGTGAAGTAAAAGATAGCATCAAATCTTATCAGGAAAATGGAAATAAAATTAAAAAAGAGGTGAAAACTTTGGCAAGCGCATCATCACTTTTTGAGTTATGGTTGGAAAGCGATCTTGTGAAACGAGTAAAACCTTCTACATACGAAAGCTATTACCATTGTGTGACAAAATATATTATTCCTTTCTATACAAGCTATAATTATTATCAATTAACAGAAGATACGGTATCAGAATTTGTGAAATTCATGCATGATGACAATTCTATCTCCCAATCTTATAAAAGAAAGATACTGGCTGTCTATAAAACTGCCCTCAGAGAAATATTGAAAAATAATCCTGATTCAATCAAATTATTGAATTATATAAAATTCCCGAAGTCAGAACAAAACGAAGTACAGGTATTTACAATGAAAGAGCAGTGTCTCATTGAAAAAGCAGTTTTATGCTGTCCAGATAAACGAACACTGGGGATTATCCTGTGTTTTTACTCAGGAATACGTCTGGGGGAACTATGTGCCTTAAAATGGTGCGATTTTGATTTTGAGAGTGAGACCCTGTTTATTAATCGCACGGTGAGCCGAACAAAGAATTTTTCTGATGACGATAACAAAACTTTGCTTTTAATTGGTACACCAAAAAGCAGAACTTCATCAAGGAAGATTCCTTTGCCATCATTCCTCATTACTTTATTTAAAGAATATTATCAAAGTTCGGGCAAAGAAACATGCTATTTTATGACTGGCAGCCAAATCCCTATTGATCCAAGGGCATTCCAGAAACTTTATAAAAAAATACTAATAAAAGCAGGTGTACCAGACCGCAAGTTTCATGCCATACGCCATACATTTGCTACCCGTGCGCTGGAACTCAATGTTGATATTAAAACGATCAGTGATATATTAGGGCATTCCAATGTTTCCATTACCATGAACATTTATGCTCATTCTTTGATGGAACAGAAAAAAATAGCAATTGACCGATTTAATAATATGCATTTAGCCAGCATGGAAACCGGACAATACGCCGTCATAAACTCCGTCAATGAGAGCCATCTTTCCAGTAAAAATGCGGACTTCTAATGAAAATGACACAGTTTTGGTTAAACTGCGAAACTTTGTGTCCACAAATTGGATCTATGAATGTATGGGGGGGAGAGACCGCACTTTATATTCATAATACATCTGTTAGAATTCATTGGGAGCATGCCAGATCAGATCAAACCTTTACTAAAAAGATAAACTCAGGAGGAATTCAGTATGAAGAAATTCAAGGATTTCAGCATTACAAGAAAGCTTCTCACAGCCTTTATCAGTATGATAGTCATCATACTCTTTGTGGGAATTGTCGGAATTTTCGGCATGGTTCGAATCAATACTATGGATACATATTTATACGAACACCAGACAGCCCCTTTAAAAGAGCTGATCAATGCCTCAACCAGCTTAAACCAGATACGCGCTGACTCCCGAGGAATGATTGTCTATGCCGGCGATGCAAAAGAATTAGGGACGCTGGAACAGACATACAATTCTCACAAGGAAACATTTTTAAAAAGCTTTGATATCTATAAGGCCAGTATCACAAACAAAAATACGCTTCTTATTGCAGAAGAGTTAGAACAGTTATTTACAGATACCTATATACCCGCCATTGATAAAACAATTGCAGCGGCAAAACAGGGCAATTCCAAAGAGGCACTGGCAATTTTAACAGATCAGGAAGATGAAATCACTAAAATATTTGAAGATTATAATCAACTGGTTGAAAATCGTATGAATTCCGCTCAGAATACCAGCCAGAATAATGACAGGACTGCAGGCGCCCTGACTCTCACTCTTATTGTTATCGTAGCAGCAGGAGCTGGTGCTGCCCTTTACTTAAGCTTTAGAATTTCTGCAATGATCAGCAAACCGATCACTCAGGTGGTTGAAGCTGCTAAAAAGATCGCTTTGGGACATGTAGATGTTGATTTAAATGAAATTGATACCAAGGATGAAACAGGACAGCTTGCAAATGCCTTTACTGAAATGATTCATGGAATCCGCAAACAGGTATTAGTTGCCGAAGAGATCAGCAATGGTGATTTTACTCAGGAAGTTCCCCTTCGTTCCGATAATGATATTCTTGGACTTGCTCTTCGTAAGATAGAAAATGATTTAAATAAAACACTTCTTCTGATCAGTACAGCTGCAGAGCAGGTCAATACCGGCGCAGAGCAGGTATCCTCCGCCGCGCAGGCTCTTGCCTCCGGATCCACCGAGCAGGCAGCAACTGTAGAAGAATTGAATGCTTCCATTGCCACCGTGGCATCACAGGCAGACCAGAACGCAACCAATGTCCGCCTTGCAGCCGGCTATGTACATCAGACCAGTACCGGTGTGCAGGAAAGCAACAGCCACATGCAAAATTTAAATGGTGCCATGGAAAAGATCAGCACCGCTTCCGAGAGAATTTCTAATATTACAAAGGTAATTGAAGATATTGCATTCCAGACAAACATTCTCGCTTTAAACGCTGCCATTGAAGCAGCCCGGGCTGGCAATGCTGGAAAAGGCTTTGCTGTGGTAGCAGATGAAGTACGCAATCTTGCCACTAAATCCGCAGAAGCTGCTCAGGAAACTGCAACTCTCATCATGCATTCTGTAGAAGCTGTGTCAGAAGGCGGACATATGGCAAGTGAGGCTGCAAGAATTCTGAAAGAGGTTTCTGAAAAATCCAGGCTGGTAGAACAGGCAATTCAGGAAATCGAAAACGCCTCTGCTCAGCAGGTGATCGCAATTGAAGAGATTAATCAGGGTCTTTCCCAGGTATCCTCAGTTGTCCAGACCAACGCAGCAACTGCAGAAGAAAGCTCCGCATCCAGTGAAGAGCTGGCAGCTCAATCTGTTACACTCCAGCAGGAGGTCAGCAAATTCAGATTAAAAGGTGGCCAGACATACTCCTCCTACGAGTATAAAGAAACATCATACCCAACTGCCAGAAGCATGGACAGTTTCGATAAATATTAATCGTACATATCAAAAGGAGCAGGTCAGGAATCCATTGTGATTCCTGACCTGCTCCTTTTAAATTTCCACGTCCAATGCTTCTTCAAACCATTCCAGACAGAGTGATGTCCAGATCTCCCAGGCCTCACGCTTCCGTTCCAGTAACTCCTGGTAGAATGCAGCCTCACTCCACTCATCTCCTGACCAGAAATCCGGAGACTCCTGCCAGTCATTGATCAGCTTTTCACAGGCACTGTCTAATTCTTTTACCTTATCTTCTGCCTGTAAAAGCCGCTCTGTCACAGGTCCCATTTTCCAGTCAGAATAAGCTTCCTCGCTGGAGATCTCCTTCAGCCGGTGCCTCTCCGCTTTTGGAACTGCTCTGATTCCGGCAATTAAAGCCTGCTCTTCCGCTTTGATCTGGGCTGCGATGCCGCCCCCTTTTGCTTTCCTTGTGCGTTCCAGATAATGACCGTATGAAAATGGATAATAAAAGACCGACTGATCCTCAAAAATCAACATGGACTCCGCTACCCGGTCTAAAAAATAGCGGTCATGGGATACAAACAAAATGGTTCCCGTATAAGCCTGAAAAGCAGCTTCTAAGGTTTCCTTCGCCTTGATATCCATGTGATTGGTTGGTTCATCCAGTATAAGAAAATTCGGTCTGCTCATTAAAAGCTCCGCCAGAACAAGCCTGGCCTTTTCACCTCCCGAAAGAACATCCACACGTTTTCCAGCTTCTTTTCCACCGAATAAATAAGCTCCAAGAATACTTCTTACCTCTTTCTCGGTCATTACAGGAAATAAATCATGGAAATGTTCTGCTACGGTTTTATCCGATTGAATCTCAGAAGACAGCTGGTCAAAATAGCCGATAGTAATCTGATTTCCCAGGGAATAATCTCCGGACAAACCAGGGATCAAACCAGCCGCTGTTTTTAAAAAAGTACTTTTCCCTGCCCCGTTTGGTCCAAGAATACCAATCTTTTGTCCTCTCCGAATACGAAATGTAAGTTCTGCAAGAGGTTTCTCATAACCGATTTTTAAATGTTCTGATTCAAATACCCACTTACTGCCTAAAATAGCGGGGGATATGGGTTCTACAAAAAGAGAGACCTCATCCTCCTCCGGTTTTTCTACCGGTACCAGCCGCTCCGCTGCCTTTCGTTTCGCCCGGGCAAATGCAGCTTTATTGGGTTTGTGTTTAAAGCGCTCCACCAGGTCATTGAGCCGTTTCTTCTCTTCCTGCTGCCGCTCATAAGCCTTTGTCTGCAGTCGGATTCTCTTTTTCTTCTCTTCTCTGTACTGGGTGTAGCTGCCTGCATAACGGGTGAGGGTTCTGCCTGACAGTTCATAGATCACTGAAACTGTCTGATCCAGAAAGAAGCGGTCATGGGATACCATAACCACTGCTTTTCCATATCCGTTTAGATATTCTTCCAGCCACTGTATGGTCTGAATATCCAGATGATTGGTAGGCTCGTCCAACAAAAGAATATCGGGTTTTAAAAGAAGATGCCTGATCAGAGCAATTTTGGTCTGCTCTCCTCCCGAAAATTCTGACAGCTTTTTCTTTTTATCTGATTTTTGAAATCCGAATCCGGTAAACAGGATATCATATTCCCGCTCGTATTCATATCGTTCCTGTGAGTACTCATTGGAAAAAGAGCAGGAAGAGAATATCTCTTCCTCCACCGTCCGATCCTTCTCTGTAAATGCCTGCTGCTTTAAATACCCAATAGTTAATTTTCTTGCTGTTGTAATACCGCAATTCTGACGCTTATCATCCCGGTCCAGCTCCAGTTCTCCTGCGATCAGCTTTAAAAGAGTGGTTTTCCCGGCTCCATTGCTTCCGACCACCGCTATTTTTTCACTGCCGCGTATTTCAAAATTTATATGAGACAGAATGACATTTCCGCCTGCCGAAACCGTTCCTTCTGTAATCTGGTACAGCATATGAATATTCCTCAATTTATCTTTTTGTCTTATTCTATCACATAACAAAAATTATACAAGCACCCTGCCATTAAAGAGAGACATGGGTTTTTGCATGGGCCTTTCGATCCCGAATGGATTTAAGCACAGGTACCAGAAACGTAGCGATAAGACCTCCTGCAAATCCATTGTTGTAAAGGTTCATCCCACCATAAACAATTCCTACATTAAGAGCCGCAGAAGAGTGTAAAAATCCGGCAAGAATTCCAGCTCCCACTCCGAATTCACCGGCAATGGGCGCCAATGTGGTAGAAAGAAGAAGGGCAAGCTGTGCGCTTGGATCTGTAATGCTCCATTTTTTTGTATATCCGCCTATAATCACACCGATCATGATTGGAAGAATATTACGGGTGTGCTTCCCGGTTGCGCTGAATCCTACGATGGTAAAAATCCCTCCTATGGTGGGACCGTTTAAATCACCCCCCACCGAAATAATAAGCAGAGTAGAGACTATCCCATTAATTCCCATATTAAGAAGCGTTGGCGCAAACCCTTCAGTCTTAACATAATCGGTTCCGCTGATCCCATAAGATTTTAAGATTTCCAAATATCTTTTCCATACCTGGTTGGATAACAGGAAGGAAAATAGTATCATTCCGAAAAATAAAACAATTAAAAGTCTGGTAAACAATAAATTCTGACCAGTCGACCAGATGAGACGTTCCTCTATTGTGATCCCAAAGGATTTCATCAGAGAAACAATAATCGTGGCAAGGATCCCGCAGGCAAACCCCACATTATAAAGGGAGTAACCCAAATGGGCATAATGAGTATGGGTCGAAAGTGGCGGAAGCACAAACCCAATGCTTATACCCACAAGAATACTTAAAACCAGCCGGACTGCCAGGGGCAGATTGCCGATCTGCATGATCTGGGTGATAACCGGAGACAAACAGGTTCCGTAAAACCCTACATAGATATAACGTGTTATGGAAGTTTTATGATAATAAGAATATAAACAGATACCCATCATAATGGCCCAGATGTTTAAGATATTTTTCCCAAACAGCGAAAAGCCAAACATGAGGAAGCTTGAGGTAATGGTATGACCGCTCATATCCATCCCCAGAAAATATACGATTGCAATGCTTAATAACGTTAATACACCTGCATTAATAAACGCAGCTCCAATGCCACCAATGGCAATGTAATCCGTAATCAGGAAATCCGGTTCCTGTACGATTGTGATGATTCCCCTACAGATTTCATCAAACGGCTGAAGGCATAATCCTGCAGCAATAAAATAAATCGGCACCAGGGCAAGAATCTGGAATTTGGACCGTCTGGATAACGGACCGTAATTTCTGAATCTCAATGAAGGTTGTCCTGTCATGTCGTTTTGTTTCCCTCTCCTATGTTAAGTTTTCGTTACGAATTTATTTTATCATTAATAAAAAAGAGGTTCAACTCTTTTTTTGGTTACTTTCTTAGTTTTGGGTATTCCAGGAAAAAGCAGATACGAAAGTATCCGCTTTTTCTTTTGCTACACGCAAATATGTATTTATTTCCAGCCTGTAAAGGGATTCCTATTATCTTCGTCCAAAAAATATTTCATACTGCTTTTTTTTAATTCTTTTGTGCTATATAAAACTTCATAGTTATTAATATGTGTGATTTGGGAAATCTTTTTAATGGTATCGTCACATAAATCAAAATTATCAGAATGTATCATGGTATAAATATTATATCTCCAATTATCTAAAACCTCCCGTTCATAACAATGGCTTACCTGAGTAAATGAGACCATAATATCTGTAACCTCTTTTATTCTTTCAGCGGGAACGAACCAGACCACCATGGCATTAGCCAAAAATCCTACAGACCTGTGGTTCAATACCGCACCAATTCTGCGTAAGGTTTTATTGTTTTTCAATTCTTTGATATAATCAAGGAGTTCTTTCTCTGATATTCCAATATCATTTGCAATAGCTTTATATGGTTCAGGTACTAAGGGTAATTTATCCTGTAATTTTTGAATAACCAGTTTTTTCTGAGAAATATCCATAAACTATGCTCCTTTAATCTTTAAATTAACATTAATTTTAAAAGTCTTCAGAGAGTTCAAAATCATGATTTCGTTAATCCCTGTTTTGTTTTTTATCTCATTGATATGTACATCAAGACTGTATTGAGAGGGTACAATCAGAGTAAACCACATATTGTATTTATGATCTCTAAGATAATTATGTGTAACACAAGGATAACTGTTTATAATTTGAGAGACTTCTCCGATCTTATTATCAGATACTTCCATAGCACATAATGTACCTATATAACCTAATTTTTTTGAATCAAAAATACCACCAAGCCTGCGGATAGTTCCTTGTTCTTTTAACTCTTTTATGGTTTCCAGAACTTCAATTTCTGACATTCCTAATTGGTTAGCAATGGATAAAAAGGGTCTAGGTTCTATAGGGAAGCTATTCTGAATCATATTCAGCAAATTATCATAATTACTCCGCATATTCTAATATTCCTCCGTCATATACGCATAAAGAATCTTGCAATAATGTCTAAACATACGCTGTATCTTCAGATACACCGATTTCTTCATTGGTGAGATAACATGCCGGGTCTGATGCCCAGAAATCACTGGTAACGGCTTCTGCCCTGACCCGGAGATTACCATTACAAATGTTCAACCAGCAGCACTTGCTGCATCTTCCTTTTAATAAGGCTTTTCTGTCCCTTAGACCAATTGCCAATGGATTTGTTGGATTTGTCCATATTTCACTGAATTTAGTTTCCTTTACATTTCCAAAGGTGTGATGCCACGTAAACTGATCAGCATGTACATTCCCTTTGAAATCAATGTTTCCAATTGCAATACCGGATCTGTTTCCGCCGTTCATTTGAATTAAATCCCATATTCTATCTGCCAGGAGAGGATATTTCTTTTTAGCCTGAAGATATAAATAAACGTTGTCAGCATGATTATCAACTGTTAAAATTTCCACTTTATTTCCGAATTCCAGTGTCTTTTGCATGATCAAATCTAATGCAGCCCTTTTTTCTTCTTTCTCAATATCCAATGATATCATGGAGCTTCCCCTTCCAGAATAGGCAAGGTGATAAAAACATACTCTGGGGATTTTTTCTTCTTTTATGAGAGCAAAGATATCATTTAACTGATCATAATTATTCCGATTAATTGTAAAGCGAAGACCAGCCTTTTGTCCAATTTCCAGGCAGTTTCTTATTCCTTCCAGTGATTTATTAAAACTACCGGGGCTTCCTCTAAAATCATCATGTCTGGCACCAATACCGTCTAAACTGATTCCTGCATAACTTACGCAAGCATTTTTTAAATCTTTTGCAATATATTTGTCTATTAATGTACCGTTAGTTGAAATAGTAATACGTATATTGCATTTATTTGCATAATAAATTAATTCAAAAATGTCTTCCCTCATCAGCGGTTCGCCTCCGGATAAAAGCAGTACCGGTATATGTAGTTTTGCCAGGTCTTCAATTAAGTTTTTAGCCTCCTTGGTATTTAACTCTTCCTCTGATTTCCTGCTGTTTGAATCAGCATAGCAGTGTTTACATTTTAAATTACATTGATTGGTACAATTCCATACCACTACGGGTCCATAGCCTGTACTGGTACCGGATTTTTGTTTTGATGCATCTGGTACATAACGTAATTTGTCACCGAAATTATCAGAATTGCATAATAGTTTAGTTATTCCTACCATAATAGCTCCTTTTCAATAAAGAAATTGAAATAAGGTTTCATATATATTTTTATTTATATCGTGTATGTATAAATATTATGAGGCGTATTTGGATTTATTCAGAATAGCGGGTTACTTTAAACTGACAAATGACGATAAAATAACTAGAAATTAAATCTACGCATGGATTTTAAAATCAGAATATACCTTACAGTCAACTTAAGTCCATGCGCAGAATCAATATTTAAAATAGAATTAATTAGGGGAGGTAAATTGTGAGTAAGAGAAAAGACGGTATATTTTTAGTTGTATTTCTGTTGATTAACTTATTTATTTTTAATCTGTGTGGGGAAACTGTAAAGGCAGCTTCCGTATTTTATGTTTCTACGGCGGGGAATGACAACACTGGAACCGGAACACTATCAAATCCATGGAAAACCATACAAAAGGCAGCAGATACCATGACAGCCGGAGATACCTGTATCATACGAGGCGGTACATACCGTGAAACAGTAACACTTAAAACTTCCGGGACTTCTGCAAATCCCATAACCTTTAAGGCTTTTACAGGAGAGACGGTAACAGTATCAGGTGCCGATCCGGTCACCGGCTGGGTAAATCACTCTGGATCCATCTATTATGCAGCCATGGCTGGTTCTCTTGGAACAAAAAATCAGATATTTGTTAATAAACAAATGCAATTTGAAGCCAGATGGCCCAATTCAGCAGCACTTGATCCCTTAAATTCAACATTTGCAACAGCTGATTCCGGCTCCACCACAACCATCAATGATGGGGACTTAACTCAGGCAGCTGGTTACTGGGTCGGGAATACTGTTTGGTGTGTTCCGGGAACGGGCTACAAATCCTTTAAAAGTATCATAACCAGCTCAAGTGCCGGCTCCATTACCTTTGAAACAATGGGCGTTGCAGCGACCGCTGGTAACAGCTATTATATTACAGGTAATTTAAAAGATCTTGACAGTGCGGGAGAATGGTACTATGACAGCAGTACCGGCAGGCTTTTTTTATGGGCGCCCGGTGGAGTTAATCCCAATACTTTGACAGTAGAAGCAAAGAAGCGGACTTATGCATTTGATTTAAGCTCCCGTTCGTACATAAATATTACAGGTATTAATATCTTCGCCTCCAGCATTAAAATGTCTGCTTCTAATTCCTGTAAGGTTTCTAATATGACTGCCGAATATGTCAGTCATGATTCTGATATTACCAGCCAGTACAATACTGGGATATTTATGTCCGGCACCAATAATGAGCTTAGAGACAGTACTTTGTCCTACAGTTCCGGTAATTTGTTAAGTATACAGGGAACAGGTAATAAAGTAATTAATAATCTTATTCATGAAGCAGATTATTCGGCAGCGGATATCCCGGCAATTTATCTGCTAGGGGCAAACCATCTGATCAGTCATAATACGATATATAACGCCGGGCGTCATCTGATATTTATGCCGACCCAAAACAGCCGGATACAATATAATAATCTGTACAATGCAGGAAAGCTGACAAGAGACTGCGGAATACTCTATGAGTTTGCCTGGGATGGGCAAGGGACGGTAATTCATCATAATTACATTCATGATAATCTGGCAAAGAATTATTCCGGCACTGGTATCTATCTGGATAACGGCAGCAAGGGTTATATTGTGCATCATAATGTTGTGTGGGGAAATTATACAGGGATAAGATTGAATACACCCAGTAATTTCAACCTGATCTATAACAATACCACCTACGGTAACGGAAACATTGGATATTGGGGCAGTAATTTTTCGTCAGATATGTACGGTGACAGAATTTTCAACAATATCTTTACCACAGCCTTTACACTGCCTGGTACTCATATAGAAGGAAACAATATTACCTCAGGAACCAATCTGTTATTTGTGAATCCCACAGTATATAATTTCAGGCTGCAGGCATCTTCTCCGGCTATTAATGCGGGGGCTATAATCCCTGGAATCACCAATGGTTATGCTGGTACAGCACCTGATATTGGAGCATATGAGTATGGCGGAACCGACTGGATTGCCGGGCATGATTTTTCTTCACCTCCAAACCCGGTTTTTGAGAATGTCAGCGTACTTTATGAAAATAAAGTACGACAATCTGATTTCGAGAAAGGGGTAATTTCACCCTGGATAACAACCTATTCCGGTACTGCTGCAAGTGCTTCGGTATCAAGAAGCTGCTCTAAGAGTATTCGGCTGGGAATCGGGGAAGATGGTATCAAGCAGGAACTTACAGGGCTAAGTCCTAATACCAGCTATAGATGTTCCGCCTGGGTTAAGGCAGACACTGGAGAGCAGATTCAGATTGGTGTTAATGGCTTTGGAGGAACGGATGTATCCGTTACATCTGCCAGTACCTCCTGGACAATGGTAAGCATTCCTTTTACAACTGGGGCAGATACTTCCAGCGCAACCGTGTATGCTTACAAGAAGTCCGGTACAGCATATGCTTATGTGGATGATTTTGGCGTAGTTGAACAATAAAATATTTTACTCAGACGGTATTCCAAAATAAGGGCGTAGCCCAATGACTGAATTTTAGTCATTGGGCTACACCCCTTTTATAACGCTATACCCGAAGTTAAGAAATTACAATTTCTCTCATCACTTTTGTCAGCTGAATGATCCCAGTAGGGATGATGGCAAGCCCGTAAACAATACCAACCTGTAATCCGCTTAACGGTGATACAGAAAACAGTTTTCCCATGACAGGAACAAACAGTACTACACTCAGTAAAGCAAATCCCGAAACAAACGCTCCCAGACTGTACCAGTTGCCTTTAAATCCCAGACGGAAGATGGAATGGCTGCTTCTGCAGTTAAAGCCATGGAAAAGCCGTGCCAGAGTCAGCGTGGCAAATGCCATGGTACTGGCAACCGCTGCACCCGACTGTCTTAATCCCAAATGAAACGCGATCATGGTACAAACGGATATGAGCGCTCCCTGAAGCATAACCTTTGTCATAAAATCTTTTGTCAGTATGCTTTCTTTTGGGTCTCTTGGCTTCTGGCTCAGCAGACCGTGTTCAGCCGGCTCCATACCGATTGCTATGGCAGGAAGTGAATCCGTTAACAGGTTGATGAATAATAAATGAACCGGAGCGAATGGGATTGGTAACCCCATAATAGAGGTATAAAGGACTGAGAAAATACCAGCCATATTGCCTGACAATAAAAACTGAATGGCATTCTTAATATTCCGGTATACGTTTCTTCCATTCGCCACAGCTTTTATGATGGTGGCAAAATTATCATCTGATAATATCATGGAAGCGGCATCCTTTGATACTTCCGTACCTGTGATTCCCATGGCAACTCCAATATCTGCCTTCTTAAGTGCTGGAGCATCATTCACTCCGTCACCAGTCATGGATACGATATTGCCTCTTCTCTGCCATGCATCCACGATCCGGATCTTATTTTCTGGCGAAACTCTTGCAAATACGGAGATGTTTACAATTTTTTCATCCAGCTCCGCATCTGTCATTCCATCCAGTTCCGCACCAGTCACTGCTAAATCTCCCTCTTCATAAATGCCGATCTGTCTGGCAATGGCTGTTGCCGTTATTTTATGATCTCCAGTAATCATGACCGGTCGGATTCCTGCATTCTTAGCATCTGCTACTGCAGCTTTTGATTCTTCTCTGGGCGGGTCCACCATGGAAACAAGACCCAGGAATACAAAGTTATTTTCAGAATGAAGGGAAAGTACATGGGACTCTTCCACTTCTTTATAACCAAAGGCCAAAACCCGAAGACCATTTTCAGAAAACAATTGATTCTGCTTTAAAATAGCTTCTTTGTCTGCCTCTGTCAAATCTCTGATTCCCTGAGAAGTACGGATGCTTACCGTCCGGTCTAACAGTACATCAACCGCTCCTTTTGTCAAAATAGTGGGAACGCCATGAAGCTTGTATTTGGTACTCATCAGCTTACGGTCTGAATCAAAGGGAAGCTCTTCCAGCCTGTGCATCAGATCCCGGATGGTATTGTGGCTGACGGATATTTTACCTGCCATCTCAAGGAGGGCGTATTCGGTAGGATCTCCGATACCTTTGCCATCAGCAATGGTGGAATCGTTTGTCAGCACTGCATCATAAAGCAGATAACGGTGAAGCTGATTAGTTAATTCCAGTTCCTCTGGTTTAAATATCTGATCATCTAAGTAAATTTCCTGGACAGTCATTTTATTCTGAGTCAGTGTTCCGGTTTTGTCAGAGCAGATTACAGAAACACAGCCAAGACTTTCCACTGCTTTAAGTTCCTTAATAATAGCATTTTCCTTTGCCATACGCTGAGTGCCCATGGCCTGAACTATGGTAACAATAGAGCTTAATGCTTCCGGAATCGCTGCAACTGCCAGGGCAACTGCAAACATCATGGAATCAAGAAGAGGCATTTTGCGGTAAAGACTTAATAAGAACACGGCCGCACAGATGACCATAATAACCATGGCAAGGCGGCTGGAAAACTGATCCAGACTGATTTGAAGGGGGGTCTTCTTTTCCTTTGTTGCATTCATCAGACTGGCGATCTTACCGATTTCTGTATTCATACCCGTATCGGTTACAACAACCACCGCTCTGCCGTAGGTTACCAGACTTCCTGAATACACCATATTAGTTCTGTCTGCCAAAGGTACGGAAAGCTCCAATGCTCCGTCTTCTTTATCAACATTGGTGGACTCTCCTGTCAGGGAGCTTTCATTCACCTGGAGAGAATAATTATTTAATATCCTTCCGTCTGCCACTACCATATCACCGGCTTCCAGCATCAGGATGTCTCCAGGCACAACTTCTCTGGAAGCAACTTCCGTTTTCTTACCGTCTCTCATGACCCTTGCATTGGGTGAGGATAAGGATTTTAAACTGGCAAGAGATTTCTGTGCCTTTTCATGCTGAACCGTACCTAAAACAGCATTGAGAATGATAACTGCCATAATTACAATGGTACTTTCCACATTTCCTGACAGCATGGAGATAACAGCCGCAGCAATTAATATTACTACCAGCAGATCCTTAAACTGTTCTGCAAATACTTCAATGGTACTTTTTTTCTTTCCTTCCTCCAGAATATTTTCCCCTTTTTCATGAAGGAGAGCAGTAGCTTTCTGGGAACTTAATCCTTCTTTCTGTGTGTGAAGCTCCTTTAATATCTCATTTTCGTTTTTCTGATACCACTCGTTCAAACTAATCCTCCATTCTGACACCCTTAAGTGCCCCGCATCAAAAATGTGTAACTTCAGTCTGATTATCTCTGGCATAAAAGAGTAAAAAAAAGACTTTCAATGAGCCCTCTGAAAAAATTCAGAACAAGCACATTAAAAGTCTGGTAACCATAATCTGGTACGCACCGCCAGACTGTATTCTTACAGCCAGGATGTTGACGGTACATTTAAACTACTCCCTTTTAACCAATAATTCAATTATAATCAAATACCGAAAGCTTCATGAGTAATGATTATACCCGGGTATGTTTCGTCTGTCAAGTGATTTCATTTTAATAGATATGTATCATAAATTTTAATTGTCTCTTATTCACAAAATCGTCTCTAAATGTATTAGTTAAATTAACCAAATATTTCATTTTTTTAATATTCTAATTTACATTCTTATTTTTATCTGATATCATACTTAATATAAAATTATTTTCTATAATATCATACCAGTAATCTAATCTTATTACATGAATTCATTTACAAGGTTGATTCTCAACCGCAGATAAAATCCACAAAGCAAGGTACTTAAGAAACCGTTTAAAAAAGGAAGGAGGGCTCTGTTAATATTTATATCGTATGTAGGTAAGTGTATGAATCTGTATATGAAACAGGAGGGGTTTTATATGAATGAATTAAGCAAGAAGGTCTTATCGTTAATTACCACTGCAGCCATTTGTTTTTCCGGATTATTTTCTTTTACAGCTTTTGCAGCTACGGATTACTGGCAGGATTATACCGACGGAGGCGGAACCGTTAATATGGTAAATGGTTCCGGAGGAAATTTCAGTGTAAACTGGACAAACTGCGGAAACTTCGTCGTTGGAAAAGGATGGGGTGCCGGATCTCCTAACAGAATCGTCAACTACAATGCCGGTGCATTTTCACCATCAGGCAACAGTTATTTAACGTTTTATGGTTGGACAAGGAATTCCCTGATTGAATATTATGTAGTTGACAGCTGGGGAACCTACAGACCTACCGGAACTTATAAGGGAACCGTAAACAGCGATGGAGCCAACTATGACATCTATACTACCATGCGTTATAACGCTCCTTCCATTGACGGTTATCAGACATTTCCACAGTACTGGAGTGTCAGACAGTCCAAAAGACCTACTGGCGGCAATGCTCAGATCAACTTCGGAAATCATGTAAATGCATGGAGAAGCAAGGGCATGAACTTAGGTAATTCCTGGTCCTATCAGGCCTTTTGTGTAGAAGGATATCAAAGCAGTGGTTATGCAAATGTAACCGTCTGGTAATCCTGTCTGCATTTTTAATAGTCGTTTATTAATCATATATACTTACCTACATACTATGCAAATATTATAGAACCAGATAGGAAAAAAGACTTAGAAAGGGACTTGTCTATGAGGAAAAAGCTGGTCTTGCTTTTGAT
>SVDS01000113.1 GCA_015057715.1 Paenibacillaceae bacterium | reverse complement strand
CCATTATTTTTACACAAAGGAAAAGCACCGACCCCGCAGCTCTCCGTCTGCAAAACCAGTACTTTTTTAGTGCGCCTTCAGGGACTCGAACCCTGGACAAATAGATTAAGAGTCTACTGCTCTACCAACTGAGCTAAAGGCGCTTGTCTTTCGTTTTTTCGGTGTGCTCTTGTCTCAAGCACGTGTGTAATTATATAACCGTATTCAGCAAAAGTCAACACCTTTTTTACAAAATATTTACAACTTTTTCGAATTTATTTATTATTTGTACTTTTTTTAATATTTCCACCCAGTGTTTTGTTCACTTCCACAAAAGATTTGTTCCATGCGAGCATTTTCTTATTCATCTCAGTTTTATCGCTGGTTGCCTGCAAAAGCTTATTTGTTACCTTATCCTTCATTCCCATGGTACGTTCACCTGCCTCACCTTTTGCTTTATTATATGCAAAACCGGCCTCCTGGTTATAGAAAGGAGACCGGTAATTATTTTTTTAGATTATCGACAGGCAATCAGCTTATAAATAGGATTTCCTTTTGATGAAAACTTTTCTTCATATTCCGTCATTACATTCCCGATTCCCATCTCGTCATTGTGTAAATCATATGTGAAGTCTTTAATCTTCCACCCAGCTCTTGGAATGGCTTCCAGAGAATAATCAAACAATCCCCTGTTATCGGTTTTAAATTCTACGACTCCATCTGGTCTTAAAATCTGATTATATACTGCCATGAAATCTTCAGAAGTAAGCCTGCGCTTCTCATGACGGTCCTTCGGCCATGGGTCTGAAAAATTGAGATAGATTTTTTCAACCTCTCCCGGCGCATAAATTTCTGCCAGATTTTTGGCATCTACGCACATGAAGTAAATGTTGTTAAACTCCAGCTCAGCCCGCTTCTGCAGCCCCCGTAGCAAGACACTGGGATACCGTTCAATACCGACATAATTAATATTCGGATGAAGTGCAGCCAGTTCCATAATAAAACGGCCTTTTCCCATACCGATTTCTATTTCTATTGGGTTTTCATTACCAAATACATCCTTCCAGCATCCTTTTTTCCCAGCCGGGTTCTGGATTACATAAGGACTTGCAGCAATTTCCTCTTCCGATCCGGGGATGTGACGTAGCCTCATATCTTTATTCCTCCAATTAATCATCTTTCCAATTCATCTAAATGCCTTAATGGCGTATGGCAGATAGATTGTATCATATGGAATATAAAATGCGCAAGTTACTCCTCCTATTTATAGGCGCCCCTCATATGTTTTTTAATTTTCTCTTACAAATTCAAAAACAATAAAATAACAGGTGCGCAATTTACTATAATCTAGTATAATGTCAGTATATTAGGATACAACCGTTTTGCAAAGGAGGAAATACATGGGAACTACAGATAACAGTCTCTGGATCAAAATCCAGCAGGGTTTGAGGGAAACTGAGGCACTTATGAACCAGAAGCAGTATAACATGGTCATGATCAAAGCTCGTCAGACTCTGGAATATATGATTCATTTTCTTGCCGAAAAGGCTTTGATCGTGGAAACCGATCTGGCAGACAGCATTGACCAGTTATATGAAGGACGATTTATTTCCCAGACGGTCAAAGATCACTACCACCGGATCCGGGTACTTGGTAATAAAGCAGTACATGAAGGCAATGACAGTCCCTATGATGCTTCGGAAGCCTGTAAACTGATTTCTATTGAAGTTACTGCCTTTACAAACGCATTTCATAAAAGCAATCAGGGTTCACAAGCCCAGAAACCACGCACTGCAGGTGTACAGGCCGCTCCCATGGCATCAAGAGCTACTTCCCAGAGAACTGCCGCTACGGCAGACGAGCCCAGAAGAACAGGAACGCCGCAAAGAGCCAATTCCGGTTCTTCCCGCAGAGCGCCACAGAGTTCTGGTTCCAGATCAGGTCAAAGACCACCTCAGGGTACTGCCCCTAGAAATGACAGACGACCGGCTCCTCAAAACAGAAGCCGACGCCGAATTAAAAACAGACGTTCTGATTTATCCGGTTTAATAAAGCCGCTTCTTATATTTTTACTTCTTTTTGTTGTCGTGCTTATTATTGTAAAGCTGATACCAGGGAAAGATAAAAAGAATGAGACTGTACCTACAGAGATTTCAACAGAAGTTACTTCCGAAGCAATATCTACTACTGCGGAAGCTGTCACTGAGCCTGCGGAAACTGAAACAGAGCCTCCGAAAGTTTATACAACGAAAAGTAAACTAAACGTCCGGTCCAAACCTGCTTCCGACAGCACAAAGCTTGGAAGCCTAGCGTCTGGTACTGTTGTGGAGTATGTAGAAACCTACGATGATAAATGGACCGTTATCACGTTTGAAGGGAAACAGGCCTATGTAGCAACTGAATTTTTAACCGTCACGGAAGGAACTGGTAAATCAGAAACAGAATCGGATTCCGAAACCACGAAAGCCGCAAGTCAATAATATTATGAAGCGAAGAATCAAAAGTAAGCTGCTTTTGATCTTCGCTTTTTTATGTATATAATGCATAAGTATAGTACGGTTGGCATACTTTATATTTATGTCAAAATTCAGACTTCTATATGTTTTTTCCAAATTACTATGGAAATTTTTTTTAATTGTAGTATTATTAATAATTAGAACCTTTTTATTTTAGTTCACTATTCACAAAAGGAGGGCAAAAAATGGATGTTGTGATTGATAAAATATCTGAGATCGAATCAGCTGCCACTTCCATCATGGAACATGCCAATGAACAGAAAAAAGCGTTTGCAAAAGAAATGGATGAACGCACTGCTGCATTTGATGCCCAGCTGGAACAAGAAACAGAAAAAGAAATAGAGAAACTGAGAGCAGGTATGGAAATCAAAATGAATCAACGCTTAAAGAAACAGCGGGATGAGTTGCAGGAAATCTTAAAGGCTATGGAAAAAAACTTTGAAGTCCATCATACCCAATATGCAGAGGAACTATTCAATAACATGATAAAGGAGTGATTCCATGGGAAATCTGTTATCCTACAGCGGTTTGACAACCAAGGTACGGGCGATGGAAAGCCATCTGATATCCGACAGCCAGTTCCGTGATATGGCTGCTCTTGAAACAGTTTCCGATGCAGTGGAGTATTTAAGACATTTAAAAGCCTATGAGGGCTTGTTTTCCGATGTGGATGATGAAAAACTTCACCGGGGTGCGATTGAACAGCGGCTTATCCTGTCTCTATACCAGGATTTTGCAAAGCTCTACCGTTTTTCCAACTTAACGCAGCGTAAATTCCTTGACTTATATTTTATGCACTTTGAAATCGATATCCTGAAAAAATGTTTCCGTAACGCCATGGGACGTAACCAGCTGGATATCGATCTTTCTGTGTTCAGGGACTTTTTTTTCAAACATTCTTCTCTGGATTTAATGAAGCTTTCCTCTTCTGCAAATTTACATGAATTTATTGCAAATCTGGAGGGCTCCATCTACTACGATCTTCTGATCCATTTAGAGGAGGGAACCGAAACCACACTGTTTGATTATGAAGTACATCTGGATCTGCTTTATTTTAAAACAATCTGGAAGGTAATGAGTAAATACTTAAACAAAAAGTCGCAGGAACTTTTAATCCAATGTTTTGGCAGTAAACTGGATTTGCTCAATATTCAGTGGATATACCGTTCTCTTAAATATTATCACTTGAATTCTGCTGATATTTATGCACTTCTTATACCTTATCATTATCATTTAAAAAAGGATCAGACTGCGAAGCTGGTAGAATCCGGGACTATGGATGAATTTTTTACTGTCCTTAAAACTACCTATTACGGTCAGAAGGCAGATATGGATGTAAGGGAGAAACCGGATTTAGAGCAGCTTACCAGTGAGGTTCTTGATAAGATATACCGTTCCACAAGCAGACAGAATCCGTATTCTATCGCAACATTAAATTCCTATCTTTATTTAAAGGAGGAGGAAATTCAAAAAATAATAACACTCATAGAGAGTATCCGGTATCAGCTGAAGCCGGAAGAAATTATCTCCTATGTAGTTAAACAGTAAAGGGGGTAGCTTTTCCTGTGATTGAAAAAATGAAGTTTTTAAGTATTACCGGACCAAAAGAGGATATTGACCGGGTCATAGATACCTATCTGTCCAAATATGAGATTCATTTAGAGAATGCATTGTCCGAGTTGAAAACGGTAAAAGATTTACGTCCTTATATCGAAACCAATCCATATAAGGACACATATCAGCGCGCCCAGGAGCTGTCCAGACTTCTTCCTGATAACATTACTGATACAGACTTAAAGGATGTATCAATTGAAGAAGCGGCCAGAACGGTTGAGGAAATTGGATCTCAGGTAGAAGAACTGACCACTGCACAGGCAGAATATCAGGAGAAAATTGATGCCTTAAACCAGTCTCTGGAAAAAATAATACCGTTCACGGGACTAAATTACGATTTGAGTTCCATATTGCATTTTAAGTACATCAAATTCCGTTTCGGACGAATTTTACATGAATACTATAACAAATTCGAAAGCTACGTTTATGACACCATAGACACAGTCCTTTATAAATGCCGGGAAGATTCAGAATACGTCTGGATTGTTTACTTTGTCCCAGATACAATCTCTAATCAGATTGATGCTATTTATTCGTCCATGCATTTCGAACGATTCTTTGTGCCTGACGAGTATAAAGGTACTCCTTCCGATGCTATTCATACCCTGCAGGGTAAAATAAAGGTACTTGAGACTGAACAGAATTCCGTTAAAAAGAATCTGGAGCAGGTATTGGATACAAGGCGGGTTGATCTGTTATCCGCACTAAACCGTCTGGAGACTTTTTCCACTAATTTTAACGTTAGAAAGCTTGCTGCCTGCACCAAGCAGAATATCAATACCTTTTACATTCTCTGCGGCTGGATGAGCTTTCGGGATGCCAGGGCATTCCAGAAAGAAATCTCCAATGATGAGAAGACTTTCTGCATCGTGGAAGATGACCACAGTAACATTATGAGCGATCCTCCCACAAAGCTGTTAAATCCCCGGTTATTTCAGCCATTTGAGCTGTTTATAAAAATGTACGGTCTTCCGGCATATAATGAGATCGATCCTACCATTCTCATTGGAATTACTTATTCGTTCCTGTTTGGTTTCATGTTCGGGGATGTTGGTCAGGGACTTTGCCTCCTCTTTGGCGGATTTCTTCTTTTCCGTCTGAAAAAGGCCAGCCTGGCTGCCATCATATCCTGCTGCGGATTCTTTTCCACCATATTCGGATTCCTGTTTGGCAGCGTATTTGGATTTGAAGATGTGATACATGCCGTATGGCTGCGTCCAATGGAGAATATGACCAATCTGCCGTTTATCGGTAAACTGAATACCGTATTTATTGCTGCAATCTGCATTGGTATGGGGATTATACTTCTTACCATGATACTCAATATCATAAACAGCATCCGGTCACATGATCCGGAGCGAACGTTTTTTGATACCAACGGCGCCGCCGGACTTATCTTTTATGCAAGCCTTGTTCTTACCATTGTTCTTTATATGACAGGCAAGCCAATACCGGCATCCGCAATTTTAATTTTAATGTTCGGACTTCCGCTTCTCCTTATATTCTTTAAAGAACCGCTTACCGCCCTGCTGGAGCGCAAAGCGGCGGGACTGCCGGAAGGCAAAGGTATGTTTGTAATACAGGGATTTTTCGAACTGTTTGAAGTTCTCTTAAGCTATTTTTCCAATACACTTTCCTTTGTCAGAGTTGGCGCTTTTGCAATCAGCCACGCTGCCATGATGGGAGTTGTATTAATGCTTTCCGGAGCAGAGGCCGGCAACCCCAACTGGATTGGTGTGATCTTAGGCAACTTATTTGTCTGCGGCATGGAAGGACTGATTGTAGGAATTCAGGTCCTTCGTCTGGAATATTATGAATTATTCAGCCGTTTTTACCGTGGAACTGGCCGTGCATTTAAACCTTACGGAAAGAAAAATTAATTATTTCAGGAGGAAACCAATATGTCAACATTAGTAAAAATTACATTAGCAGCTGCATTACTTTTAAGCATTGCAATCCCGTTCGGAGCTTTTGCCATGGGGGAGAAATCAAAAGGGCGTTATAAAAAAGCGCTGGGAATTAACTTACTTCTGTTTCTTGGCACCATTGCCGTATCCGGTATTTTTCTATTTAACGGCCAGGCGCAGGCTGCAGAAGCTGCTGCAAATGCATCTGCAGGCGTTGCAGGAATGGGATATCTGGCAGCCGCTCTTTCTACCGGTCTTGCCTGCATCGGCGGCGGAATTGCTGTTTCCGCAGCAGCAAGTGCAGCACTGGGCGCCATCAGCGAGGATGGCTCCATACTTGGTAAATCACTGATCTTCGTAGGTCTTGCCGAAGGTGTTTGTCTCTATGGCCTGATCATATCCTTTATGATCTTAGGTAAATTATAATTTATGAAAATGTATCTGATCAGCGACAATGTGGATACCTGGACAGGTATGAGACTGGCCGGCGTAGAAGGCGCTGTCGTTCATGAAAAAGCAGAATTGAAAAGTCAGCTTGATAAGGTTCTGGCCGACAAAGAGATCGGGATCATCCTCTTGACGGAAAAATTCGGGAAAGCATTTCCTGACATCATTAATGATGTAAAATTAAACCGCAAGCTACCGTTAATTATCGAAATTCCTGACCGCCATGGTACTGGCCGCAAGCCCAACTTTATCACGGACTATGTCAACGAAGCAATCGGATTAAAACTATAAGAAAGAGGTGGTCATCTTGACAACTGAGGAAAAATTGCAGCACTTCCTTGAGTTTTGTATGGAAGATGCCAGGTCCCGCAGTGCAAAGATGCTTGATGAATATACCACTGCCTTAGAGCAGACCTTTTCAGAACATCAAGAGGATGCAAAACGCAGAGCCAGACAGCAGGTGGCATCAGAAAGCGAACAGATCGAACGGGAGATTAACAAACAGCTCTCCTTGGAGCAGATCGGCACAAAGCGTGAATTTGGAAAAAAACAAGATGAGTTAAAAGAAAAACTGTTTCAGGAATTACAGGAGATGGTGAATCATTTCAGGAACACCCCCCAGTATACAGAGCTGATTGAAAAAGAAATCAGGGAAGCAAAGGAACTGGCCGGAAAAGAATTTATTACCATCTACATTGATCCTGCTGACGAGGAAAAAATCAGAAGCCTGTCCTTACCGGAAAGCGCTGATATCCGGGTCAGTGAGTATTCATTCATGGGCGGAACCAGAGCCGTAATTCCCAACAGACACATTTTAATTGATAACTCCTTCCAGACAAAACTGGCGGAGGCAAAACGGGATTTCCGGTTTAATATAAAAGATTTGATGGGAGGTACGGAAAATGACTAATACAGGCACCATTTCCGGCATCAACGGCCCCGTCATTTATTTAAAGGGCGATCCCGGATTCAGAATGAATGAAATGGTCCACGTGGGAAAAGATCATTTAGTCGGCGAGGTAATCGGACTTACGGACCGCCGCACCATTGTTCAGGTATACGAGGAGACCAGCGGTATAAAACCTGGTGAAACAGTCACTTCCACAGGGTATCCTGTTTCCGTAACTCTGGCCCCCGGAATTCTTAACAACATTTTTGATGGTATCGAACGCCCCTTAAGTGAGATTGCAAAAACAGGAGGCGCTTATATTGACAGAGGAATCCATGTAGATTCCCTTGATACTGGGAAACTCTGGCAGACTCATATTACGGTTAAAAAAGGCGACCACTTACTTCCTGGCGCAATTATTGCAGAAGTACCAGAAACACCTGCCATCGTTCATAAGGTAATGATTCCTCCTGATGTGGAGGGAATCGTTCTTGATGTGGCAGAAGACGGCGCTTATACCATATCTGACCCAATCATTACACTAAAGCTTTCTGACGGAACAGAAAAACAGCTGACTATGACACAGAAGTGGCCCATCCGGGTTCCAAGACCTACATTAAAACGATATCCGGCAACCAAGCCGCTTATTACCGGACAGAGAATTATTGATACCCTCTTCCCTCTTGCCAAGGGCGGTACTGCCTGTATCCCCGGAGGTTTTGGTACTGGTAAAACCATGACCCAGCATCAGATTGCCAAATGGTCCGATGCTGATATCATTATCTATATCGGCTGCGGAGAACGTGGCAACGAGATGACTCAGGTACTGGAGGAATTCTCTCAGTTAATCGACCCCCGTTCTGGCAACCCCTTAATGGACCGGACCACTCTGATTGCCAACACCTCCAATATGCCGGTAGCCGCCCGTGAAGCCAGCCTTTATTCCGGTCTTACTCTGGCAGAATACTACCGTGATATGGGATATCACGTAGCCATCATGGCAGATTCCACCTCCAGGTGGGCAGAGGCTCTTCGTGAATTATCCGGCCGTCTGGAAGAGATGCCTGCAGAAGAAGGCTTTCCTGCTTACTTAGCCTCACGTTTATCCGCATTCTACGAGCGTGCAGGAATGATGCAGAATATCAATGGAACAGAAGGCTCCGTTACAATTATTGGCGCGGTTTCTCCTCAGGGTGGCGATTTCTCAGAGCCCGTAACACAAAACACAAAACGTTTTGTCCGCTGCTTCTGGGGTCTTGACCGAAATCTGGCCAACGAGCGTCATTTCCCGGCAATTCACTGGCTTAGCAGCTATTCCGAGTATTTAACGGATCTGGCTCCCTGGTACCTGGAGAAGGTAGATAAAAAGTTTGTGGATTACAGAAACCGTATGGTATTTATCCTGACACAGGAAAGCAGTCTGATGGAGATTGTAAAGCTGATCGGCGGAGATATGCTTCCTGATGATCAAAAGCTGATTTTAGAGATTGCCAAGGTCATACGAATCGGATTCTTACAGCAGAATGCCTTCCATAAGGACGACACCTGCGTTCCTATGGAAAAACAGTTTAAGATGATGGACTTAATTCTCTATCTGTATAAAAAGTCCCGTTCCCTGGTTTCAATGGGAATGCCCATGTCTGTCCTGAAAGAAGATCCTGTCTTTGATAAGATTATATCACTGAAATACGATGTGCCAAACGACAGACTTGATCTATTTGATGACTATAAAAAACAGATCGATAACTTTTATGATTCTGTCATAGAACGAAACGCATAGGAAGGAGGCAGACGATGGCAATTGAATATTTAGGCTTAAGTGCAATTAACGGACCCCTGGTTGTTTTAGAAGGCGTCCAGAATGCTGCCTTTGACGAGATCGTAGAAATGACAGTCGCTGGTAAAACACAGAAACTGGGACGTATTATTGAAGTTTATGAAGATAAAGCAATTATTCAGGTATTCGGAGGAACCGACGGACTGGCTCTTAGAAATGTCCATACAAGACTGACCGGACGCCCTATGGAGCTTGCCGTTTCCGAAGACATGTTAGGAAGAACGTTTAACGGGATCGGAGAACCCATTGACGGACTGGGTGATATTAACTCAGATATCTATCTTGATATTAATGGAAAGCCACTAAATCCCGTAACCAGAGAATATCCCAGAGATTATATCCGTACCGGAATCTCAGCCATTGATGGCCTGATGACCTTAATACGCGGTCAGAAGCTCCCCATATTCTCCGGAAACGGTCTTCCCCATGATGAGCTGGCTGCACAGATTGTACAGCAGGCATCCTTAGGTGATAATTCCGAATCCAGCGAAAAATTTGCCGTTGTATTTGCAGCCATGGGCGTGAAATACGACGTTGCAGATTTCTTTCGGCGTACCTTTGAGGAAAGCGGCGTATCCGATCATGTGGCAATGTTTATTAACCTGGCCAATGATCCGGTGGTAGAACGTCTTATTACTCCAAAAGTGGCTCTTACTCTGGCAGAATACCTGGCTTTTGAAAAAGGAATGCATATCCTGGTTATTTTAACGGATATGACCGCCTATGCGGAGGCGCTTCGTGAGGTTTCTTCCTCCAAGGGAGAAATCCCCTCCAGAAAAGGTTATCCCGGCTATCTGTACAGCGAGCTGGCATCCATCTATGAGAGAGCAGGCATCGTTAAGGGGCGGCATGGATCTGTAACCCAGATTCCCATTTTAACCATGCCAAATGATGACATCACCCACCCAATCCCTGATCTTACCGGCTATATCACAGAGGGACAGATCGTTTTGGACCGGAACTTATATGGGCAGTCTGTTTATCCACCCATTAACGTGCTCCCGTCCCTAAGCCGTCTGATGAAGGATGGAATCGGAGAAGGCTTTACCAGGGCTGACCACCAGGGCGTGGCAAACCAGCTGTTCTCCTGTTACGCCAAGGTAGGTGACGCAAGAGCTCTGGCATCTGTAATTGGTGAAGATGAACTCTCCCCCATTGATAAAAAGTATCTGGTATTTGGCAAAGCGTTCGAAGACCGCTTTGTCGGACAGGGAAATCACTCCAACAGAAATATTCTTGAGACATTAACCATCGGCTGGGAACTTCTAGGTCTGCTCCCAAGAGCGGAGCTGGACCGTGTCGATACCAAGGTATTAGATCAGTATTATAAGGAAACCACCGCTGAAGCTTCAGGCGAATAGGAGGGGTCAGAATGAATCCGAATACATTTCCAACCAAGGGTAATTTAATCCTTGCGAAGAACTCCCTGACATTAGCCAGACAGGGTTATGAGCTGATGGATAAAAAGAGGAACATCCTGATCAAAGAACTGATGAGCTTAATTGATGAGGCCAAGGGAATTCAGTCGGAAATTGACGTGACGTTTACTGCTGCGTACAAAGCACTTCAGAAGGCAAATATTGAACTGGGGATTAATTACGTGCAGGATATTGCCATGGCAGTACCCATAGATGACAGGGTGCGGATTAAGACACGAAGCATTATGGGTACTGAGATTCCTTTAGTAGAGCATGAGGAAATGCCTCTGAATTTAACCTATGCTTATTACAGCACCAGGGAATCTCTTGATGAAGCACGTTATCATTTTGAAAAGGTAAAATTGCTTTCCGTAAAGCTTTCCATGGTGGAAAACTCAGCTTATCGTCTGGCTAACAGTATTAAAAGGACACAAAAACGGGCTAACGCATTAAAGAACATTACGATCCCCCGCTACGAAACTCTTACCAGAAATATTACAAATTCTCTGGAGGAAAAGGACCGGGAGGAATTTACAAGACTTAAAGTTATTAAGCGCACCAAGAAAAGCATGTAAAACGAAAGAGCTGGGATACCTGATTTAACGGCATCTCAGCTCTCTTGTTTTTATTAAATCTTCCGTTCAGATAATTGCTTCCACTTGACGCCAAGATCTGGGGAAGAATAATTCATCATTTTTTCAATCAGACCCTGGGGTTGTGTATCCACCAGTAAAAGCCCCCTGTTAGAAGGATTCATAAATCCTTCTGCAATTGCTGTATCTATCATATTTAACAGAGGATCAAAAAAGTGGGCTATATTTAATAATCCTACCGGTTTTTTATGAATACCAAGCTGTGACCAGCTGAGGACCTCAAACAGCTCCTCATAAGTTCCAACTCCACCTGGCAATGCAATAAAAGCATCTGCCAGATCAGCCATTGTTTTTTTTCTTTCATGCATATCCTTTACTTCTATCAGAAGCGTCAGATCCTGATTTATGATCTGACCGGGAAACAGTCCGGTGGGTATGACGCCTGTCGCCTTACCGCCATGTTCCAGTACTTCCTGTGCAAGTTCTCCCATCAATCCCACATTGGAGCCTCCGTAAATTAATTCCATACCATTATCACTCAGAATCTTACCCAGCATTCTGGCACAATCTTTATATTCTTCTCTGTTCCCCAGATTAGAACCTGAATAAACACAGACTTTTTTCATGAGGTACCTCCCACTTGTTTATTATCATTAATTGACGTTGTCATCTGAAACTATTATAATCATCTCATAGTCATAAGTAAAATAGAGATTAAATATGGGAGGTATACTAAATTTTTATATGTTAATTCCGTTTGAACTTTACCGTGTCTTTTATACCACAGCCAGACTTGGAAGCATTTCAAAAGCTTCCAAAGAGCTTTTTACTTCTCAGCCAGCTGTCAGTTATTCCATAAAGCAGCTAGAGGAAAAACTGGGCGGCCAGTTGTTTTTCAGAAATGCAAAAGGAGTGTCTCTAACTGCTGAGGGAGAGATACTGTACCAATATATTGAAAAGGGATGCTCTCTGATTCTCTCCGGCGAACGTAAATTTGGAGAATTGAAAGATATGAGTTTGGGACAGCTGCGAATTGCTGTCTGCTCTGCCGTCTGTAAAAACGACCTGCTAACAACTATTACCCATTATTATCAGCTGTATCCGAATATCCGAATCCATGTCAGAGATGAATCCAGTCATGAAATTTCCAGGCTTCTTGATTCGGGAGAAATTGATATTGGAATTATTAATTATCATGAAAATACAAATGAACAGCTGCATATAGTCAAGCAAATGAAAAAAGAGATGTGCTTTGTTGCAGGTAAGAAATATGAGGCTCTGAGTACGAATCCCATCACACTTGGTGCCCTGACAGAAGCATACCCCTTAATTGCACTTCATAAAGGCGGCAGTTCAAGGAGTGCTCTGGATCAATTTCTGCTCTCACATGGAATTAATAAAAATCCCCAGATCGAGTTAAGTACATTGGAGCTGATTGTTGAGTTCACCATAAACGGTTTAGGATTCGCCTGTGTAACAAAAGATTATGTGGCAAATGAATTGGCCTGCAAAAAGCTTTTTCTTATTCCCCTTTTAGAGCCTCTTCCAAAGATAAATCTGGCGGTTGTATTAAAAAAAGGCATGCCGGTTTCCACTGCATCAGAAAAATTCCTAGAACTGATTAACCAATAAAGCTGCTGCCTTATTAATATCCCAGACTCTGATCCACAATAATCACTTTTATCCGGTCCTTTATAAACTGGCCTGTTATCAGAACAAAGTCATTGCAGAATCTTTCTTTATGACTGCAGTCAATACATCTGCCCAAAGCCGCACAAGGAGTTGATTTGCCCAGCCGTTTTGCATCCATTGGTGCTGCAATCTGCCTGGTTCTTTTTATGGCTTCGTCCAGATTATCTGTGATTTTATTAACGCCTGCTACAACAATTACCTGGCCAGGTCCATATAACATGGGAGCCACTCTGCTTCCATTTCCATCTATATTAAACAGCTCTCCTTTTTTTGTAATTGCATTCACGCCGGTAACAAACGTGTCTGCCCGGAAATTCTGCAAATACAATTCCCTTTTATCTTTGCCAGTCAGAGAAGGTTGAAACTTATCCAGAAAATGAATATTCCGAATTCTCAAATGATCGAAAACCCCAAGCTGTTCCAGTGTCATGGAATCGCCGCAGCCTACGGTTTCTCCATCTTTAATCATCTCATCCAAAAGCGAAATCAAAGGACCCTGTTGATCCACATAAAATCCAGCCATTTTATTTTTATTAAGGTTCTCAATAATCTCTCTCACGTGTTCAGGAATATTCTTGTTATTAAAAAGCATCAATAAACTCCTTTCATTCTATCCGTATTCATTGCTGCAGTTTATAAAGCAGATTTTTAATAATTGTAAAGCCCACACGTTAAAAAAGCAAATAAAAACTGCCGGCACTCTGATAACCGGCAGTTTTTACGATGTTTTGTTATTTATTTACTGAATCAAATTCCTTATATATTTCATGATCAGGTTCGGGCGTTACCAGTGATACAATAATGATTGCCGCGCACGCGACAGTAAAAGCCGGAAGAAGTTCATAGATGTTAAAGACTCCACCCAGAGGCCTCACCAGATATTTCCAGATAAACACCATTGCGCCTCCAGATAGCATTCCTGCAACAGCACCGTAAAAATTACTTCTTTTCCAGAACAATGCAAACAGCATTACAGGGCCAAAGGAAGCTCCAAAACCAGCCCAGGCAAAGGAAACGATGGTGAATACTGAACTATTTGGATCCCATGCAAGGAACACCGCGATCAGCGCGACTCCGATTACAGTCAGTCTGGCCGCCAGCATGGAAGTCTTATGACTAACTTTAAGCTTTAAAAAATCCTGCATAAGATTCTGGGATACCCCTGATGCAGCTGTTAATAGCTGGGAATCAGCTGTAGACATGGTACATGCAAGTATTCCTGCAAGCACCACACCTGCCAGTACGGAATAAAGAAAACCATGGCTACCCAAAAGTCCTGCCAGCCGGATAATCACTGTTTCCGCTTCCGCTCCGGAGGTAAATGCCGGAATATGGCCTGCCACAGAAACGCTGTAACCAATCATTCCGATAAGAATAGCTACAAACATTGATATTACTACCCAGGTGGATGCAATCCGCCGGGATGTTGTAAGTTTCTTCTCATCATTAATCGCCATAAAACGAAGAAGAATATGAGGCATACCAAAATACCCCAATCCCCACGCCAGTGTTGATACTATATTTAATATACCGTAAGGGGATGATGTCTGACCGGCCATATTATGGGTTCTGCTCATACTTAGATAGCCTTCCAAAGCACCTGCATTCTCTGTTACTCTGTCCCAGCCACCTGCTACTGATATTCCATAGAATACGATAATAATAAGTGAAATGCTCATAACAATACTCTGGACAAGGTCAGTTGTGGAAACCGCCATGAACCCACCCATTACCGTGTATCCCACCACTACGATAGCACCAATAATCATAACAGTATGATAATCTATCTGATACAAACTGTTAAACAAGGTACCTATTGCTTTAAATCCGGAAGCGGTATATGGAATAAAGAAAACAAGAATAATTACTGCAGAAATGCACATTAAAATATTTTTCTCATCCCGATAGCGTCGAGAGAAAAAATCCGGAATGGTGATGGTATTGCAAACGACAGAATACCGTCGAAGTCGTCTTGCAACCAAAAGCCAGTTTAAGTATGTGCCCGCTGCCAGACCGATTGCTGTCCAGCCGGCATCAGCAATACCCGTCATATAAGCAACACCTGGAAGTCCCATCAGCAGCCAGCTGCTCATGTCCGATGCCTCCGCACTCATGGCAGTTACTAACGGCCCCAGCTTCCTTCCTCCCAGATAAAACTCATCAGCAGAGTCACCCCCACCCTTCTTACTGTAATAAAAACCGATATAGACCATTGCCACCAGATAAACCAGAATGGCAGACAAAATTCCTATTTGACCTATACTCATAACGTTCCTCCTTGTTACTCACTTATTTCTGCTGTCAGACTTATCACCCCAGCAATAATGGGTGTATTATAGCATCAACAAAAATAGAACGCAACGCAGAACGAAGTATAGACTAAATACCGTACTTTTTATAAAAAAACATTATTATATCTATATTTTATAAGGTTTATAAGCTGTACGCCAGTTAATTATATTTCTAATACAAGTATGTATAAATTATTTTCACGGTAGAAATCCACTTAGAAAGGATGGCAGTACAGACGCACTGTATTGTCTAAGTGAATACTCACCTCCGCACAGACACCAGTCGTATAAAAGCGCCCGTTCGCAGAGAGCATAAACCTTCACCATTTCTGAGACGCTCATTTTGGTTCCAATCTGTCCATCTTCCTGTCCCTGGGCGATAATCTTTCTTAACAGCTTATAATAGGTGCGGTTATGATCCAGTAAATGCTTCTCTCCATTTGTTATAAGCTGGGTGGACAATAGTCTTGCCAGAAGATCAATGGAAATACTATTTTCTATCATTGTAAATAACTCACTGTTTAACTGCAGCAACTTTTCTACAGCCGAAAGTTCAGGATCAAGCTGAGTTTTCAGCTCCTCATATTTATCATCAAATAAAACACTAAGCGTACTAAGAAGCGCATCCTTCCCATCAAAATAATGATAGAATGACCCTTTTGACGTCTTAGAAAGTTCTATGATTTCCTCCACAGTCGTATCTTCATATCCCTGTTCATAAAACAGTTTCCAGGCTGCGCTTACGATTTTTCCCCTGGTATTGCGCACACTTTTTTTCGCCACGTAACTATTCCTCCTTAATTTTCATCCTTAGATGAAATTACATAATTCAGTATATCATAAGAGAGGAAAAAACGTCCATGGATTAAATTCAGGTGCCTGGATCTGTACTTGTAGTGACATGGTGAAATCGCTGTGTTACAATAATAAAAAAACTGGCAAACTGCACATTAGAAAGGAACGGTGAACAATGAACAGCCTGACAAAAAACATTCAATCGGAAGAGACTCTTCTTAGCCTAATTCATCACGCATTTCCACATGCAATCTGTACAGGTATTGAAGAACTGACAGAAGGTTATTTTAATGTGGCATATAAAATATCTCTGGAACATGCTCCCTCCTGTATATTAAAGATTGCACCTCCTAAGGATGCTCTTGTTATGTCATACGAGAAGAATATTATGATGAGCGAAGTCCTGGCTATGCGCACTGTAAAGGAGCACTCTGATGTACCCGTTGCAAAAGTTTTATTTTATGATGACAGCTTAAGCCTGATTCATGCTCCGTATTTTTTCATGGAGATACTGGAGGGTGCAAGTTTCCACTCCATTCTTGACTCTCTATCCCCAGATGTACAGTCAGTTATACGAACGGAAGCGGGTAGTTTAAACAGAAAAATCAACTCGATTCATGGAAACAAGTTCGGCTATCTGGGGCAGCCGTCTTTGCAGGGGAATGACTGGTATCATGTATTTTCCACTATGACAGAGCTTGCTTTTTCAGATGGAGAGCGTTTGTCCATTGACTTAAAGATATCTAAAAACCAGCTGTTTAAGGATTTAGAAGCATCCAAAGAACTATTTGATGAGGTTAAAATCCCCGTACTTGTCCACTGGGATTTGTGGGATGGGAATATCTTTGTGAAAGATAACCGGATTACCGGTTTGATAGACTGGGAGAGAAG
>SVDS01000112.1 GCA_015057715.1 Paenibacillaceae bacterium | reverse complement strand
CCGATTAAGCTGGAGGATAATCCGTCCTATCTTTATTATGGCGGAGAAAAGGATCGGGCAGAATACCGGGAAGGAGTTTTTGTAGGATACCGGTATTATGATAAAAAGAGAATGGAAGTGCTGTTTCCATTTGGTCATGGACTAAGCTATACTACCTTTGAATACAGCAATATGAAGGCCGATAAAACCGCAATGAAAGATGATGAAATGGTGACCGTTTCTCTTGATGTTACAAATACGGGTAAGACGAAAGGTAAAGAGGTTGTGCAGATTTATGTGGAAGCACCGGAAGGTCAGGTGATTCGCCCGGTGAGAGAACTGCGTGAATTTGCAAAGGTGGAATTAGAACCGGGAGAAACAAAGACAGTAGAATTTATCCTTGGTAAACGGGCTTTTTCCTACTATCATGTAGAGTTAAAAGACTGGTTTGCGCAAACAGGAACTTATCTCATTCATGCAGGAGCCTCTTCCAGAGACCTTCGCCAGATGATAAGTCTGAAGGTAGAATCTACAGGGAAGGAATCCGTGGTTTACCATTTAAACAGCACCATAGGAGATATTTTATCTGATCCGGATGCGGCGGAGATAATCAAACCACTGATCGATCGTTATAAAAAAGGAAGCGCATTGGGCAATTCAGACGGAGACGCTGCAAAATCTGCAATATCACAGCAGATGGACGATGCCATGTTCCGCTATATGCCACTCCGCCAGATAATCAGCTTTGCACCGGATGTCAGTTCTGCAGGGGAACTGCAGGAACTGGTGGAACGGATGAATCATAAGAAATAGAATGATATAGTTAAAAGGAAAAGACGGGCATGAATTGTGCCCGTCTTTTCCTTTCCAAACCTGGTTTCAGACACGCTTCCTTATTGTTGACAGTTCTGTATCAATGCTTTATGCTGTATTAAAAACAAGATCAGTGAAATGATAACAGATACATTCATTGCAATGGATGCTGCAAGGAGGAAACATGGTACGTGACCTAATATATCAGTTACAAATTATTGTTAATACGGAAGGGATTGACGAGACGAATTCCACTATAGCGCGGGTTATCCTTGAAAATATGGACAAGGATATGGAGAATATATCCATTACGGAGCTGGCAGATCTGTGTTATACCTCCATTTCCACTATGAGCAGGTTTGTAAAAAAACTGGGATATACAAGCTTTAATGAATTCAAATTAAAATGTATTGAGAAGCGGAAGCTGGATTCTGAAATTCTGGTGGATAATGAATTCAATCTTCGTTTTGGATCCAGAGATGACAAAGCCCTTGTCATGGGACTGGCTCAGTCCATAGGAGAATCTTTAATGAATTTTGCTGAGAAAGTCAATCTGGAGGAACTGGATCAATTGATCCGAATGATTCATGAAACAAAGGAAGTTAATTTATTTGGTTTTCATTTATCAGGATATTTTATCCAGAACCTTCAGTATCATCTGTTTCTTGCAGGCAAATTTGCAAGCTATGCCTGTCTGGAAGGAGATCAGGAAAAACTTGCAGAGATGTCTGCGGCAAAAAGTCTGTCCATAATCTTTTCCGTAGACGGTAATTTTTTAAGAAACAAATCTGAGGTTTTCTTTACACTAAAAAAGAATGGTGGGAAAATTGTTCTTGTTACACAGAATCCAGCTTTGAAAATGGCAAACCAATGTGATTATGTGTATTACTTAGGTGACTATAAAGGAGCAACAGAAGGAAGATATAAGCTTCAGCTCTATACCGAAATACTGATCAACCGCTATTGTCAGAAGTATGGTCAGATCAAAAAATAATTCTGTTTTCATAAAATGAAAATAAGTAGTAAACAAGAAAAAGCTTTCCCACAATGAAGCCATAGAACACCGTTTTTTATGTTATGATCTTTTCGAGGGGTAATCATAAATTTCTACTTCATCTTAGGAGGAGCGTTATATGGACAAAAAGGAATTAGCAGAAAAGATTGTGCAGGAACTTGGTGGTAAGGAAAATATTCTGCAGAGCTGGCATTGTATCACCCGTCTGCGTTTTAATGTAGCAGACGAAGAAAAGGTCAATTTAGATGGGTTAAAGGCACTGGGGAGCGTAATGGGTGCACAATACCAGAATGGACAGTTTCAGGTGATTATTGGCAATAAGGTTGCTGAGGTTTATGAACAAGTATCCCAGGTTCTGGGCTCTTTGGAATCATCGGGAAAGAACCAGCCGGTAAAAAGGAAACATGTGATTGATGCAGTATTTGATATCATATCTGGAATCTTTGCGCCAATCCTTCCGGCGATTGTAGGTGCAGGTTTGCTAAAGGGTGTGTTATCTCTGATTATCGCCTGTAAACTCATGGTTCCTGCAGATTCCGGTTATGTGGTGCTGAATATGATTGCAGATGCACCTTTTTATTTTCTGCCTTTTTTAGTGGCTTTTTCTTCAGCAAGAAAGTTCAAGACCAATGAGTTTCTGGCAGTTACCATTGCCGGAGTTATCATGTATCCCACTATCATTCAATATGCGGCATCAGGGGAGGTTGCTTCTTTAAGTCTGCTGGGCTTAAAAATACCCATGATTAATTACAGCTCAACAGTAATACCCATCATTCTGGGTGTGTTCTTAATGAGCTACATTTACAAAGCTGTGGATCGGGTGGTACCTGATGTTCTGAAAGTTATTGTAACACCGCTGGTGGTTCTGTTTACAGATGCGGTTCTGGTTCTGGTGGTGGTTGCACCTTTAGGCAGTTACGCTGGCGTTTATGTTCAGCTGTTCTTTTCCTACCTTTATAAAATAGCAGGACCTCTGGCAGGCGCATTGTTAGGAGGCCTGATGCCTTTAATTGTTATTACAGGTATGCATTACGCCTTTTTCCCAAGTACGTTCTTAAACTTCAGCAAGCTGGGCTATGATACCATTCTCCTTCCTTTAAATCTGGTAGGAAATATGGCACAGACAGGAGCTGCTCTTGGTGTGGCTGTTAAAACAAAGGATTCCAAAATGAAGTCACTGGCTTTTTCCACAACGGTATCTGCATTTTTTGGTATCACAGAGCCTGCAATTTACGGAGTGACCCTGAAGCTGAAAAAACCGTTTTATGCGGCTCTTGCGGGAGGTGCAGTAGGTGGAGGAATCTATGGAACCTTTGCAGTAAAGGCATTCTCCTTCTCTGTTCCCGGAATCACCGCTTTGCCGTCCTATGTTGAGCATGGAACGAAAAACTTTCTGTTTGCTATGCTTGGGATCGGATGCAGTTTTGCAGTTGCATTTATTCTCACCTTATTATCCAATTTTGACAATAAGAAATCAACAATGGAGATCGGATCTCCTTTGGCAGGAAAAATAGTGCCTCTTTCTGAAGTGCCGGATCGAACCTTTGCAGAAGGGATTGTTGGTCAGGGAGTTGGAATCATACCATCAGAAGGGATTGTAAAAGCGCCCTTTCAAGGAATTGTTTCAGCCGTTACAGACAGCAGGCACGCCATTGGTCTGACATCGGATCAGGGTGTGGAACTTTTGGTACACATCGGAATTGATACAGTAAGTCTGGGCGGTGATGGTTTTAAACTGCTGGTGAAGGAAGGGCAGACGGTAAAAAAGGGAGATATCCTTCTGTCATTTGACATGGAAAAAATTAAGAATGCAGGATTTGATTTAATTTCACCCGTTCTCATCACAAATACGCCAGTGTATGATGCAGTAAAAAGTGTGTCGACGAAAGAAACGGTGCATTTCTCTGACCTTATTTTACAGATTACCCCTAAGAATGAAGAAATCTCAAAAAAAAATTAATCAGGAGGAACTAGAATGAATCAGCTAAATAAAGGTTTTCCGGAAGGGTTTCTGTGGGGAGGTGCGGTTGCTGCCAATCAGGTGGAGGGTGCTTATTTAGAAGATGGGAAAGGTTTGTCGACATCTGATTATGCTGCTTACAAAGACCCCTATGCAGGCGGAGAAGTGAATAATTTTACCTTTAATGTAACTTCAAAGGAGCTTTTAGAATATACAGCAAATGAATCCGCATACCTGTTTCCAAAACGCTGGGGCATTGATTTTTACCACCATTACAAAGAAGATATCCGTTTATTTGCGGAAATGGGATTTAAAGTGTTCCGGCTGTCCATCTCCTGGGCCAGAATATTCCCCACTGGTATGGAGGAAGAGCCCAATGAAATGGGACTTGAGTTTTATGACCGTGTATTTGATGAATTAAAAAAATATGGAATAGAACCACTGGTTACTCTGTCACACTATGAAATGCCCATTGAGCTCACCAGAAAATACAACGGCTGGCAGAGCAGAGAACTGATCTCTTTATTTAGCAAATTTGCAGAAACATGTTTTAAAAGATATAAAGATAAGGTGACATACTGGATTACATTTAATGAAATGAATATGAATCTCAACAGCCTCTATACAGGCGCAGGAACTCTGCCTGATCTGGTTTCCAATCAGGAGGCAGCCGCATATCAGGCATCTCATTACCAGTTTGTTGCAAGCTCCACTGCCATTCAGATCGGAAAGAAGATCATGCCCCAGGCGAAAATCGGCTGCATGATATGCAGACTTGAGACGTATGCAAACACCTGTGATCCGGAGGATCAGCTGCAGGCGCTGAAAGAGGATCATATCAATCTGTTCTATCCGGATGTACAGGTACGGGGAGAGTATCCGGCTTATATGAATCGTTATTTTGAGGAAAATGGGATAGAACTTGAGACTCTGCCGGAGGACTTTGAAGTTATCCGGTCAAATACCGCAGACTTTATCTCGTTTAGTTATTACATGACCTATGTGACAAAAGGAGGACCGGATGCAAAGGAACTTTCCGGCCATCTGGTATCCAAAATTAAAAATCCATATATCAGTTTATCAGACTGGGGCTGGCCCATCGATCCAATCGGATTAAGAATTACGTTAAATAAATTATGGGACAGATATCAGATTCCACTGTTTGTAGTGGAAAATGGTTTAGGAGCGGTGGATACTCTGGAGGCAGATGAAACAGTCCATGATCCTTACCGGATTGAATATATGCGTGAGCATATCAGGCAGATGAAAGAAGCAGTCTGTGACGGAGTGGAGCTGATGGGATATACGTCCTGGGGTTGTATCGATTTAATCAGCTGCGGAACTTCCCAGATGAGTAAACGGTATGGAATGATCTACGTGGATCAGGATGATGAGGGAAATGGAAGCTTAAAGAGAATACGAAAAGATTCTTTCTTCTGGTATAAACAGGTAATCGAATCAAACGGAGAAGTGCTCTGATAAAATAAAAATAAGCGTTGATTGCTCCCAATGGACAATTCAACGCTTATTTTTGTGTTCTGTTGGATATTTCAGTTTGCATTGAATTGTATGATTTGATTTGGTATGCTGATAATGATATCAGATTGTCAGCTTAATCCGATCACAATGGTTGAAATAATGCAGGTCGGTAAGGCGGAACGGAGGCTATATGGAAAACACGTTGTATATCAAAGATAATATGGATTCACCTAATTACGAAGTTTTTTATAAAGATAATATTCCTTCTGTGGATCATCCTCTCCATTACCATGATTTTCTTGAAATATATTACCATGCGGAAGGTGACTGCGATTATATCATTGACAGCAGGATTTATACCCTGAAACACGGAGATATTGTACTGATTAACAATCAGCGTTTACATCGGGCTGTGATAAAGGATATGACAAAACCATACCGGCGGTTCGTTTTATGGCTGGAATATAATTACCTGGAGACATTGCTGGGAGGAAAAATTGAATATAATACAATGATAGGAAAGGAGAGCAGAACTGAGATATTCCGTCTTCCCGGACAGCAGAGTAAAGAAATCGAATCCATTTTCAGAAAAATGTGCCGGGAGAGTGAAGTGGTGGATTTTGCAAGTTCCTATCTTCAGGAGAGTTATTTAAGTCAGCTCCTTTTGCTTTTCTGCCGATATAGCCAGAATTCTCAGTCAGTGGAAGAGACCACGTTTGAAAACGATGAGATGATTCAATCCATTATGGATTATATTGACCAGCATTATATGGAACCCATCACTCTGGATATGATAGCTCAGCATTTCTTTATGAATAAATATCATCTGATGAGAAAATTTAAAAAGCATACACGAATGACCATTATGGATTACTGCAAAAAGCGGCGGCTGATTATTGCAAGGAATTATCTGATGGAGGGTGCAAGAATACAGGATATCTATAAACTAAGCGGGTTTGATGATTATTCGAACTTTTTCCGGGCATTTAAATCTGCCTATCAGATGTCTCCCAGAGACTATAAGAATTATATGATTCAAAGTCATAACAGTACCATACAGCTGGCGGTGGACCGTGATCAGATTAATAAGAAACATTAATGTCGGAAATTGTCAACATTTGCAATGTTCACGCCAGTTTTCGTTATTTATTCTGAATTCATAATGTTATAATTTATACAAGAGATTGTAATGGATCTCAGAGAAAAATGGCAATATGTACAATGAGAAGGAGGATTATTTATGAAAAAGGCTATTAGTTTTTTATTGGCTGGTGTTATGGCAGCATCCTTGACTGCCTGCTCCGGTTCCGTGAAAGAAACGGCTCCTGCAAAACAGGAAGATACAAAAGCAGCAGAACAAACCAGTGAGAGCAAAGGAAGCGGGGAAAAAGTGGAGATTAGTTTCCTTGTAACAAAACCGGAAATTGTTCCCCAGTTTGAAGAGACATTTAAACGTTACACAGAATCTCACCCCAATGTAACAATTACTGCAATTCCATTGTCAGGACAGACGATATACGAAAAACTCACATCCTTATATGCATCTGGGAATGCGCCTACGATCACAATGGTAGGAGGACCGGAATTTACATCCTTTAAAGATAATTTCTTAGATATTACGGATACCGATTTTGCTAAAAAAGTTTATAGCTGGGCACAGGACAAGACGAAATCAGACGGAAAAGTACTTGCTGTACCCACAACCGCTGAAGGCATCGGCATTATGTATAACAAAAAAGTAATTGAGGCAGCTACTGGAAAAGAGTTTGATCCCTCCTCCATTAAATCAAGAAAAGATTTCGCACAGCTTTTAGAAGAGATTTCAAAGACTGAGTATGCACCAGTTCAGATTACCAATAAGGACTGGCTGTTAGGCTCTCATCTGACTTCTGTTTTATATGGTGCTGTAAGTAAGAACTATGATGAGAGACAGGCTGTCATTGAGGCATGCCGTAAGGGAGAATACAATTTTGCTGACAGCCAGGTGTTTAACAACTGGATGGATACCTTTGATCTTCTCATGAAATACAACAAATATGCCAAGTCCCCACTTGCCAATGCTTATGAGGATGATCAGTTAACAATGGCAAGTGATGAAGTTGCTTTCTGGCCTATCGGTAATTATATTTATCCAAACATTGTAGATATTAACCCGGATGCCCAGGTTGGTCTGATGCCTTATCCAATGGGGGATGACGAAGCAACTGTTGGAAATAAGGAAATTGTATTATCTTATTCCATGTTTGCCATTGACGCAAAGCAGTCCAAACCAGAGCAGCAGGCAGCAGCCATCGATTTCTTTAACTGGCTGGTTACTTCCAAAGATGGTCAGGATTCCTATGTCAACACCCTTATGTTTGTTCCGATTTTTGAAGGTTTTGAAGTACAGCCCACCAATCCGGTAGCAAAGCAGATTGTTTCTTATATGGAACAGGGAAACACACTGGAGAGAATGAGCGATTATTTCCCGGCTGGTGTTATGAATCAGTTCGGTGCAACCATGCAGCAGTATCTGGATGGAAAAATAACCAGAGCCGATGTTGCCAGTCAGTTTAAGGATAAATGGGTGGAATTCTCCAAGAAATAAAAGATGAAATGGGAGATATTATGTATAAAGAAAAATCAAATTTGAAGAGTTTTCAGGTTTTTGCTACATTTGGGTTAATCCCTCTGTTGGTTTTTGGTATCGTAGTACTCATCCCTTTCTTTTCCGGTCTGTTTTTATCGCTTACGAATTGGAATGGTTCCTTAGACGGCAAAATTGAGTTTATAGGAATCGGAAATTATATTTCAGCAGTCAGGGACCCCGCATTCTGGGGTTCCCTGGGTAAAACGTTTTATTATGTTTTCTTTGTTATGATCTTAACAAATACATCTGCTTTTTTATTCGGTTTGCTGGTAACCAGCGGTATGAAGGGACAGAATTTTTACAGAGCGGGGTATTTTACGCCGAATCTGATCGGCGGCGTGATTTTAGGATATATCTGGCAGTTCATCTTCTCCAGAGTATTTGTTTATTTCGGTACAAAGACCGGAATTCCATTTTTTGAAATCAGCTGGCTGACAGAACCTCACGCAGCTTTATGGGCGCTGATCATCGTGGGTGTCTGGCAGAATGCTGGTTATATGATGTTAATTTATATTGCGGGCTTTGTTGGAATTGATAAAAGTCTGATTGAAGCGGCGCGGATGGATGGGGCCAGCCCCTTTCAGATGCTTCAGAAAATAAAAATACCCATGATGGTGCCAGCATTTACCATCACGCTGTTTCTCACCCTGAGAAAGGCATTTATGGTTTATGATGTGAACTTATCCCTGACAAAGGGCGGGCCTTACAACACCACAGAGCTGATTTCCATGCATGTCTACAATGAAGCATTCTTAAACCAGAACATGGGTCCTGGTCAGGCAAAGGCATTTTTGCTGTTTTTACTGGTCGCTGTGATTGCGGTTGCCCAGGTAGCAGTTTTAAAAAAGAAGGAGGTTGATGCCATATGATGACGCAAAGAAGAATCAACTCCCTGATTAAACAGTTGTTTGCTATTCTGTTTTTAGTTTTTATGCTTTTACCGTTCTTTCTTGTCCTGATTAATGCGTTAAAACCAAGAATTGAAATCATAAAGAACCCTATGGCGCTTCCCCATGCCTTATCACTGGCCAATTTTACAAAAGCATGGGTGACGATGAAATTCGGAACGGTGTTGATGAATACCGCTTATATCACGGCATTTTCTCAGATTCTGCTGATTGTATTTGGTGCAATGCTTTCTTATATGCTGGTTCGCTGGGACTTTAAAGCCAACAAAATCATTTTTACAGTATTAATTTGTGCCATGATTATTCCGTTCCAGTCATTAATGATTCCCTTTGTCAGTATTTTTGGAAAACTGGGACTTATGAACAGCCGTACAGCCCTGATATTTTTCTACATGGGCTTTGGTATGCCTATGACTACGTTTATGTATCACGGCTTTATGAAAGGGATATCAAGAGAGATGGAGGAAGCGGCCCTGATTGATGGCTGTTCTCATTTTTACTGCTTCTGGAAAATCGTATTTCCCAATTTAAAGCCAATTACAACCACAATATTAATTGTTAATATATTATGGATCTGGAATGATTTTCTTCTTCCTTCTTTAGTTCTCATCAAAGATAAGAACAGAACAATTCCCCTTTCCACATTTTATTTCTTTGGTGAATATACCGCGGAACTGGGTCTGGCAATGGCAGCGTTAATTTTAAGTGTTTTGCCTGTTGTTGTGATTTATCTTTTCCTTCAGAAGCAGATTGTGACAGGGGTCATGGATGGGGCTATTAAATAATGGAGGTAAGCTGACTTGAATATATCAAACAAAATAATGCTGATAACTTATCCAGACAGCATTGGAGGAAATCTGGTTACATTAAGAAATGTACTGGATGAATATTTTGAAGATGCCGTTGGAGGGATACATATTCTGCCCTTTTTTCCTTCCAGCGGAGACCGGGGATTTTCCCCCATTACGTATGAAACGGTAGAGCCTGCGTTTGGAGACTGGGCTGATATTAAAAAACTGTCAGAAACATATTATCTCATGTGTGATGTGATGGTAAATCATGTTTCCAAAAGGAGTAAAGAATTTCTGGATTATCTTGAGAAAGGCGAAGCTTCCCCTTTTGCGGAAATGTTCCTTGATTATGAGCAGTTCTGGGGAGAGGGAAGACCAGACGAACGGGATATAAACCTACTCTACCGGCGAAAGGATGGAGAGCCATACCAGAGTTTTGTCCGGGCAGATGGAAAGACTGTAAAGCTTTGGTGCACCTTTACCAATGAGCAGATTGATCTGGATCTTCGGACAGAGACAGCAAAGCAATACTTGAGAGAGAATTTCAATCATCTTGCCTTAAATGGTATCAGCATTATACGCCTTGATGCACTTGGCTATGTGGTGAAAAAACGGGATACAAACTGTTTTATGGTTGAACCGGATATCTGGAACGTGATTGATGAGATTACCGGGATGGCCGGCGACAGGGCATGGCTTCTGCCGGAGATCCACGATACATGGGAGACAGCAAAGAAGCTGGAAGAGCATCAAGTCTGGAGCTATGATTTTGTACTGCCGTTCCTGATGCTTCATGCCATCTATACCGGGGACACAAAAAAGCTGGCAGGCTGGCTGAAAGTGGCTCCCCGCACACAATTCACAGTTTTGGATACTCATGACGGAATTGGCGTTTATGATGCTTATGACTGGGTTGATGAAGAGGGAGCCGCCGCATTAATTGAACGGATCGAAGACCGCTTAAGCTATCAGTATAAGCCGCTGAATCCGGAAAAGAAACGGTTTAAAAAAGCATACCAGCTTTACACAACCTACTTTTCAGCACTTCATGAAAATGAACAGGCATATTTACTAGCCCGCGCAGTACAGTTCTTTGCACCAGGAATTCCTCAGGTGTATTACGTTGGAATGCTGGCAGGTGAAAATGATTATGCAGCACTGGAACAGTCAGAAGATCACAGATCAATTAACCGCCACAATTATACGGTGGAAGAAATCAGAGACTGCGCACAGAGAGATGTTGTAAAAAAATTAAGATCCCTGATGCAATTTAGAAATACGTTCGGTGCATTTGATGGAGATCTGGAGGTTACTGTTCCATCAGAAGGGATCTTAATTATGAGAAGAACCGCAAATGATAAGTGGGCGGAACTGATCTGCAATTTTGAGGCATTGGATTTTTCTATTTGCTATATGGAACAGGGAGTCACTCAGAAGCTTAAGTTCTAATTCAATTTTGGGGTATTTCCCCAGACAGGTGAGGTCCGGGGAAATACCCTGGGCTTTACTTAGTTTTAATTTCCCTTATAAATGCCATATTTATAAAATTGATACCAATTAAGAATCTCATTTTCTGGCGCAATATTTAATGCCATAAGAACCTCTCTGGCAAATTCCAAAGGCGAAACTCCATTTGCAGTAATGATTTTTTTATCTCTTACCGCCGGCTCCACAATATAGTTTTTTTCTCCTGTATAAGTATTTTTGGCCCACTGCTTTAAATTATCGCAGTCATTGCTGGTATGTCGGACGTCATTTAAAAGCCCAATTGTACCCAGGAAAGCGGAAGCATCACAGATGCCAGCTAAAATTCTTCCATCATGAAAACATCTTTCTGCCAGGGGCCGGATCTGCTGTGCTGATTCACCCCTCCATGAGGTTCCGCCGATAAGGATGAGAGCTTCATAATCCTTTGGCATATCATGGATATCATAATCAGGAATAACCCGGAATCCGCCAATTGATTCCACTGCCTTTTTTTCTAAGGACACAGTCTTGACATCATATTTATTGGCATCAAATGTCCGGATTGCGGAAGATAAATAGGCTGCTTCCCAATCTGCAAATCCTTCTAAAATTACAAATAATATATTCTTTTTCATAATATTCTCCTTTTTTTCTTAAGTATAACATTCTATTGTTGACATCTGTATGTCAATGATTTAAGCTGATCTAAAAAAATGGAAGTGATGAGATGAAAATAGACAGGCTTATTGCAATTATCATGATTCTTTTAGAGCGGGAGAAAGTAACCGCAAAATCTCTGGCAGAGATGTTTGAGGTCTCCATGCGGACGATATACAGGGATTTAGATGTAATTAATCAGGCAGGAATTCCGGTCTTTGCCACATCAGGACCGGGCGGCGGCGTTGAAATTATGAAAGAATTTAAAGTGGAAAAACGAATCTTCTCTGCAAATGATATAAACGCACTTCTGATGGGGTTATCCAGTATTAAAAATAATCTGCCAGGGGAACAGACCATGGCAGCGCTGGCAAAAGTAAAGGGAATGATTCCAATAGAACATCATAAGGAGTGGGAATATCGTGCAAATCAGATGAAAATTGATGCATTACCCTGGTTCAATGCCGGAAATTTATTTTCCACAGTAGAAATAATACAAGAAGCATTAAATCAGCAAAGACTACTCACATTCCAATACCGGGATATCAGAGATAAAAAGAGCAGCAGAGAAGTAGAACCCTATCGTCTTCTATGGAAGGGAGAGGCATGGTATCTTCAGGGATATTGTCTGTCACGCAGAGATTTTCGTACATTTAAGCTGTTAAGGATGAGTGATTTATCAATATCAGATCAGCAATTTGAAATCCGTGATTTTCCAATAGAACGATTGGATGAAATACAAGCCAGAGAAAGTTCTCTAACAAGGGTAAAACTAAGGATTCAGGAAGGCGTAAGGGATTTAATTATAACGCATTTTGGGGAAGACTGTCTGACTCCCGATGGTCCGGATCATTATATAGCTGAACTGCGTATGCCTGTGGATGATCTGGCCTGTGGCTATCTGCTCAGTATGGGAACCAGATGTGTATGCCTGGAGCCAGAAAAAATGCGGGAAAAGATGAGACAGCTTTCTTCAGAGATCTGTGGATTTTACCAATCTTCGTAAGCTTCTATGCCGCAGTTTTTCTGCATATAGATAGGATGTACTTTTTTAAAACTCTAAAAGTTGTATAAAACGAAAGGAGTGCATCCATGATTGTATCGTGGCTGACAACCAATGAGTGTAATTTAAGATGCAGGCATTGTTACCAGGATGCCGGAAGCAGAAAAACGAAAGAACTGACTACACAAGAAGCGGAAAAAATGATTGGGGAAATTGCAAAGGCAGGATTTAAAATCATGATTTTCAGCGGGGGAGAGCCACTGATGCGCCCGGATATTTATCATCTGGTATCCCATGCAGCAAAAGCCGGATTAAGGCCGGTCTTTGGAACCAATGGGACACTTTTGACGGAAGAAACAGCCAGAAAGTTAAAAGACTGCGGTGCTGCAGCTATGGGAATCAGCGTGGATAGTTTAAATGAAGAAAAACATAATGATTTCAGAGGCTGCCCCGATGCATTCCGCTTAACCATGGAAGGAATTGAAAACTGCAAAAAAGTGGGACTGCCGTTTCAGATCCATACCACAGTTCTGGACTGGAATCAGGCTGAAGTATGCGATATCATTGATTTTAGTGTAAGTGTGGGAGCTGTTGCAAACTACATATTTTTTCTTATTCCGGTGGGGAGAGGTAAATTTCTGGAAGACACATCATTGCAGGTCATGGAATATGAAGCACTGTTAAAAACAATCATGGAGAAACAGAAAAAAGTACCCATTGATATTAAGCCCACCTGTGCGCCCCAATTTGTCCGTGTGGCAAAGGAACTGGAGGTTCGGAGCCGTTTTAAAAAGGGCTGCCTTGCCGGCTTGTCTTATTGTGTGATTACTCCGGAGGGGCTGGTAAGACCTTGTGCCTACATGACAGAAATTGCAGGAGATGTCCGGGAGGAATCATTTGATAAAATCTGGTCCGATAGCAGTGTATTTGAAAGATTAAGAAGCAGAGAGTATAAGGGTACCTGCCGTACATGCGTTTACAAAGAAGAATGCGGTGGCTGCCGTGCGAGAGCCGGATATTACCACGACGGTGACTATATGGCGGAGGACAGTTACTGTGGGTTTGGAACCAAGTGGAAGGAGGGATTTCCTGCAACATGAAATTCCCTTTGCTGAAAATAACAGTTTTAATTATAATACTTACTTCCCTCTTATCCGGATGCGCAGCACGGACTGTAGCTGTTGCCAGGAATGAGGCAGATGATCAGACCGGGTATTATCAATTTACGGATGCGTTAGGACAGGAGATCCGGGTGAAGAATCCCAAACGTGTTGTTGCGCTTATGGGAAGCTTTGCGGATACCTGGCAAAAAGCAGGGGGAGAGCTATGCGGAGTGACCGATGATGCATTTGATGAAAGAGGTCTTGAACTTCCCGAGAACGTGATTTCTGTTGGGATGTACAACAGCCCTAATCTGGAGACAATTATTGGGCTGAATCCTGATCTTGTCATATTGTCGTCTGAGACGAAAGAGCACACCGCTCTAAAGGAAGCGTTACAACAGGCAGGAATTACAGCTGCTTATTTTCATGTGACTTACTTTGAGGATTATCTTTCCATGCTTCGAATCTGCACGGATATCACAGGAAGAGAGGATTTATATAAGAAAAATGGTTTGGAGACAAAGCAGCAGATTGAAGCTGTGATAAAAAAGAATATCCCGGAAAGTTCTCCAAGAGTTCTTTTTCTTATTACCTATTCCGGCGGTGTTGTGGCAAAAAACTCTGACTGCATGACAGGAAAAATGCTGAAAGACTTAGGCTGCATCAATCTGGCAGATGAAAACAAAAGCCTGTTAAAGGAATTTACCATGGAAGCCATAATCAAAGAAGACCCGGATTTTATTTTTGTTGTTCCCATGGGTAATGATGATGCCCAGGCAAATAAAAATTTAAAAGAAAGCATCGAAAAGAATCCGGCATGGGGTGGTTTGAAAGCAGTTCAGAATCAGCATTATATCCTTCTTCCCAAAGAGAAGTTTTTATATAAGCCCAATGAGAAATGGGGGGAGAGCTATGTTTACCTTTCTGAAATTCTCAGCGGCATCAGATAAAAATGGCTGGCTGTTTCTAATATTTTCTTTTTCTTTTTTAATTATTTCTGTTTTACTTGGATTATTTTCCGGTGCCAGTTTTATTCCTCCGGCTGTGATATTTGAGGTTTTGTTCTCCGGGAGAACGCAGGACCCGGTTTACCGTATTTTTATGACTGTGCGGCTGCCGCGGGTTTTGGGAGCGCTGCTTGCAGGAAGCGGTCTTGCTGTTTCCGGATCAATTCTTCAGACGGTATTTCATAATCCGCTGGCAAGCCCCAATATCATAGGTGTCAATGCAGGGGCAGGGTTGTTTGTGCTGATCTGTTCTATTCTTTTTCCAGGCGTCCATGACCTGATTCCCTTTGCTGCATTTTTAGGAGCGCTTCTTGCATCGGTTCTGATTCTGCTCATTGCAATGACCAGCCGAATGTCCCAGTTATTGCTTGTTCTGTCCGGATTTGTGATCAACAGTCTGTTTACAGCCGGAATGAATACAGTACTGATATTGTTTCCCGATGCTTATGTAGGCGCGGGTAACTTTCTGGCAGGAGGTCTTTCCGGGGTTACGGCAGATCGGCTGATATATCCCGCTTTTGGCATAATGGGAGGAATTTTGCTTTCTTTCTGCTGCGCAAAAGAACTAAATCATCTGGGACTTGGTGCAGAACGTGCCAGTGCTTTGGGAATGAATGTCCCTGTGATCAGATGTCTGGCGATTGCGATTGCTGCGGCTTTGGCGGGCGCGGCTGTCAGCTTTGCAGGTCTCATTGGATTTGTGGGTCTTATTATTCCCCATGGAGTAAAGCTTTTAATCGGCACGGATAACCGATTCGTATTGCCTGGCAGCGCGATTCTTGGCGGAATGTTTGTAATATTGTGTGATCTTTTTGCGCGTACTTTATTTATTCCTTATGAACTTCCGGTAGGAATCTTGTTGTCTATGGTGGGCTGCCCATTCTTTCTTTATCTGATTCTGAAAAACAGAAACAGGAGGGATATGGAATGTTAAAAATGGAGGGGGTTTCATATTCCTATCATAAAAACAGACCGATTATCACAAATCTGGATTTAGAAATAGAGGCAGGGAAGATAACTACAATCGCCGGGCCAAATGGATGCGGAAAGAGCACGGTCTTAAAGCTGGCCTCCCGTCTTCTAAAACCTCAGTCTGGTAAAATTATTTTAGGCGAAAAAAACATCTCCCAAATGAGCAAGAGAGCGGTGGCGAGAGAAGTGTCCATGCTTTTTCAGAACAGCCAGATACCGGATATGACCGCTTTACAAGCAGTGATGGCTGCAAGATATCCCTACCAGTCTTCGTTTGCCGGTTACACAAAAGAAGAGGAAGAGATGAGCGAATGTGCCATGGAACTGACTGGGTGCAAAGAGTTTGGGCATAAAAGCATGGCAGAGCTTTCGGGAGGAGAACGGCAGAGAGTGTTTCTTGCAATGATTTACAATCAGGATACGCCCCTGATTCTTCTTGATGAACCCACCACCTATTTGGATATTCATGTTACCTATGAAATAATGGAACTGATTGGAAGCCTGAATAAAAATCAGAAAAAAACCATAGTGATGGTGCTTCATGATTTAAATCTGGCTCTTCAGTATTCTGACTCTCTTATCTTAATGAACCATGGCAGCGTTTTTAATATCCATACACCAGGTGATAATTGTACTTTAGAAAGCATCAAAACTCTTTTTGGTGTAGAAGTTCGCAATTTTAGAGATAATCACAACTCTTTTTATTGCTTTGCCCAATCTACGGATAATGATACCAGTGTATAGTTGATAAAAGCAAATAAAATACTTGACAAAAGCAACTATAATGATAAGATATAATTATCATTTTACAGCAGGAGGCAAAGCCATGCAGAATTACCTGAAGAAATACATAGGAATTATCCGTAGTTTCAACCGATATTACACCAATGTTCTTGGATTGCTTAACCAGCATTTTCTGGATAGTCCGTATTCCCTTTCAGAAGTGCGGATTCTTCATGAGATCGAAAAAACAGAGCAATGTACCGCCAGCATGCTGGCAGATACTCTTTCCATGGATGTGGGATACTTAAGCCGGATATTAAAGAAGTTTCAAAAATCCGGATTGATTGAGAAAAAGCGGTCTTCAGAAGACAAACGATCTCAATACCTTACGGTAACCCCATTGGGGAAGGAAAACCAGGATCAGTTTAATGACCGCTCCGATCATCAGATTGAAAAGCTGGTGGAGGCCCTTTCAGAGGAAGAGATTAAGATGCTGGCACGAAACATGACTTCCATTGAAACCATATTGACCAAAGGGAAAAATTTCAGGCG
>SVDS01000111.1 GCA_015057715.1 Paenibacillaceae bacterium | reverse complement strand
AGGGCTTAACCAGGTTGGTTTAGGTAAGAGGAAAGAACGGATGAAAGATATATAACAATGTGTGGTTTTGAGGGTATATGCCTCAAGGATTGCAGCAATGCAATATTCCTCGATAGCTCAGTCGGTAGAGCAAACGGCTGTTAACCGTTGGGTCGTAGGTTCAAGTCCTACTCGGGGAGTTCGTGATACTCAGCTAGATAGACTGTGAGGAAACGAAATTTAAGTAAGGCCCCATGGTCAAGCGGTTAAGACATCGCCCTTTCACGGCGGTAACACGAGTTCGAATCTCGTTGGGGTCACTGAATGTAAGTAGTTCAGTTTTATAATTTAATGGCGACATAGCCAAGTGGTAAGGCGTGGGTCTGCAACACCCTGATCACCAGTTCAAATCTGGTTGTCGCCTCTTCTAAGAAGTGCTTTAAATCCTTATTTTATAAGGGTTTGAAGCATTTTTTGTTTATGTTTTTTCGTATGCAAATGTATGCAATGCATTTTGGGCAATCATTAAACACAGGCCATAGCCAAGGTGGAATGTCCTAACTAGCATTGTAGGGAAGTTGCTAGAACTCTATTCTTATAAAACAGTGAAGGCACTGTAAAGCGTATTTTATGGCTGGTTTGGGGTCAATGCCAATAAGAATCAGAATAAGCCTTTAAATGCTTGTCAAATATAATGGAGATTAATTGTTTACCGTCTCTTATTAAGATAAACTCGCCCACTATATCTGTCCAACGTAAGGTGCGAAGTTTAGCAATTTGACAAATTAAGTGAAAATCTAATTATACAGCTTGATAAATATAGCGTTTATTGGTTTGAAAATCAAAAGTAACATTGGTTATATATTACGCTCAGTCTTCTAAATTTCGTATAGGCTCTCTCATATATTATGATATTGGTTGTATTTAATTAATTTATAAATTATAATAAAGGTATTATTTATAAATAAGGGGATACGCATGAAAAAGTTTATAGTTTTATTGTCTTTAATGTTCTCGATTTTAGGTTCAATTGTAAGTCATGCTGATGAATGGAGGCAGGACTCTAATGGCTGGCAATATGTATACAGTGATGGTACTTTTGTGAAAAATAGTTGGCTTGATGATCCTGGGTCTGGTAAACGTTATCATTTTGATCAAAATGGGTATATGCAATTTGGAGTTGTGAATGTGGATGGAAAGGAATACTATTTCAATGATGCAGGAGAACTACAAAGAAATAGGTTAATACCAGATGGACGTACGTTAGATTATAACGGAGAAATAATTGATAATGTGAATGATGGAATAACGATGCTTATTGCGTGGATTTCTGATGTGAAAGTTGGTAATGGCAAAGCTATTAGTGTAGGTATTACAAATTTATGTGATAAAACTATTACCATTAAAAATGATTGTCGAATGATAAGCAATGGAAATGTGTATACCTTATATCTATATGATGCAAATACACATGGATTTTATGAGGAAAAAACCATTAATCCGAAAGAACAGGTTATTATGAATTTTATCGATCATAATAAATCAGAATTTTATATAGATAAAAGTAGCGTTCTTATGTTGAGAATGGTAATTAATGGCAGTGAATATACATGTAATACTACTGGACAAAATGAGTATGTCCTACATGCATCGTCAGAGAAACTTAAAGAACTTGATCGCGAGATAAATTAATCCCCGTGCTTAAAAACTAGGCTGAATATTGTTTCTATCTATAATAGGCATGATCCTGAGTATAAATCTAAGTGGTGTGCGTGAATAAAATTGTGCATTGATAAAAATGAAATGGTATTAAGGCTACTCCTTTGCGTAAGCAGAGGAGTGGTTTTTTGTTTTTTGAAATAGGCGTATGCTGCTCAGCTTATAAACTATCTTGTCTTTAAAAAAAAACCTTTAGACAGTTTAACGAATTTACCTGTACGTTCTCCGAGTTGTTGTAGTGTTTTCGTATTATCCAAACATCAAATCAGCAACAATACTCAAAAACGAGTGTAAGTATCTTGTTTAAATACGGAATGCATTCTATAAACAACCAAGAGGGAAACAGATGACTGTTTCCCTCTTGTGAATTTAAGCTAGTTTTTCAATCCATGCAGCAAAAGCAGCTAAGAAACCGTCCAAAAATTCTTTGGTACCTTCGTTATTTATCTCCCCATTTTCATCGATCAGTGTATGGAAAGAACCAATATACGCTTCAGGTTGAGCAAGAGTTAAAACATTTAGAAAAGCCAGAACCTGTCGTAAATGATGATTTGCACCAAAACCGCCTATGCCACCTGGTGACTGGCTGATTACGGCACCTGGCTTGCCACTCCAGACATTTTCACCATAAGGTCTGGAACCGATGTCAAGAGCATTTTTCAGAGCTGCGGGAATAGAGCGGTTATGCTCTGGTGTAATGAACAGTACGGCGTCCAAATTCTTTACTTCATTACGAAATACGGTGTATTCATTCAGATCTTCACTATCATAATCCTGATTATAAAGCGGAAGTTTTCCGATATCGATAATTTTAAACACATAACCTTCCGGCCCGTGATTTTTCACATAGTCTGCAATGCTTCCGGAAAACGAATTCTTTCTTAAACTACCATTAATAATTCCAATTGTCTTACTCATAAAATATACCTCCATTTCAAATTTGTATTCTATTTATTGATTACATACAGTAAATCTGGTACGAATAAAATGTGGATCTTCTACTTCATTCAGAATGGCAACAGCCATGGTTCCGCTCGTTACGACTGACTCGCCTTTGGAGGAGGTTAGCAAATGATCCTTTCCTAAAACAGGTACCGTGGCTTCTCCTGCAATAAATTCGGCCGATGGGGATACACCTACCCAGTTTACATTTTCAATGCTTCTTAAAAAATTAAGGGTTTTATATGCCTCTACTGGAATGGAAATCCAAGATGCAACGTCAGGTAAGGTCTTCAAAGTGTCTAGAAACAGGTTGTTGTTTTCATCGAACAGGCTGGCTGCACCGAGAATAAAAAACAGTCTGGGCTTTTCGGTTTCACGGAAAATATTTATAAGCTTTGCAGCCAGATCCAGATGTAAATACGCTTTAGCGGGAGCTGTTGCGAAGGCATTTATAATGACATCAAAGCCCTCAAGATCTGATCTTGTTAAATCAAACACATCTTTATCAATTACGTTTACTCCGTTTCCAAACAAAGATACTGCCTTATCCTTATGCCGAACAATTGCAGTTACTTCGTGTCCCCGTAATACACTTTCTTTGTAGAGTGCAGTGCCGGCCATACCGGTTGCACCTATTATTGCAATTTTCATCGTTACACACATCCTTTCTTTTTCTTTCAGGCTCAGATTTTAATGAAATGAGTCATAGTTGTTTTATATAAATTCTTTTATAATGTCGGCCAGGCTAATGGCAGACAACTTTTCCTCTGTTGCTTTTTGTATGTTGTCGTATAAATGTTTTAATGTGACCTCTATCTTTGCCCCTACAGGACAGTTTGGATTGGTGTTGCTATGAATGCTGAACAAATCCTGATGGTCTTCTGTTGCAAAAAAGATATCCAGAAGTGAAATATCTTTTGCCTCTCTGTCAAGACCTGTTACACCAAGTTTCGTACTCGTCTTAATTAGCTTTGCCTTCTTTAAACGACTCATTAAACGTCTGACAAGGGCGGGGTTGGTGTTAATGCTGGAAGCGATGTACTCAGACGTGACGGGCTGCCCCTCCATCAGTACAATCACACTCATTATATGAATGCTTACCGATAATTTAGTTGAATACATAAGCACCTCCTTCTGTAACTATTTTAGTTACAAATAAGTGTTTTGTCAAGTACTTATTTACCTTTTTTTCTACTATGTTTGTTGGAATGTTGTTTCTTGCTGGATAGAGAAGTGTTTTTACTTGGTAATAATTGTAACTTATTAATTTATATAGTTCAGATTGATGGTAAAGAACTTTTATGTTATGTCAGTGAACATGTGGCGGTTATTATGCATAAATCTCAGGAAGAGCTTAATACATTTTCTCACTCCATAAGTGAATAGACTCTTATAATGCGTTATTCTAAATATTAGATTTTCGTGTTAATATGAAGATAATAAGTCCAGGGGGTAGGGTAAGGTATGAAGCTTATGATTGCAGAACTTAGAAAGAATAAAGGAATAAGTCAACAAGAATTGGCAACTGTTATGGGGGTGGCTCACCAGACTGTGAGCAAATGGGAAACCAACGTTACTTTTCCTGATATTACGCTTTTACCTCAGCTATCTCAATACTTTGATGTTTCAGTTGATGAATTGTTGGGATTAAAACCGTTACCGTTTCAAACTTATATACCTTGTGAATCGGGGACTAAGGATTACTGGAGTGGACGTCTAAAATATTTGAAAAGCACTCGGGATTTATTGTGGAATAAAGACTACCTGCAATTTTTAATCGAAAAGGTTTGGAAGATTAATTACCCAATTAATGTTCTGGACTGTGGGTGCGGTTATGGTTTTTTAGGCACGTTGCTTATGCCGCTTTTGCCAAAAGGCAGCACTTATACAGGCATTGATTACTGTGAGAACCTGATCAATGAGGGGAGAAGGACTCTAAAAACCGGTGAATACGATATTCAATTTGTAAGTGATGATGTGTTGACTTATGAATCTGGAATAAAATATAATTTTGTCATTACACAGACAGTTTTAAGGCACGTTAATCATTCAAATTTATTTCTTGAAAAAATGATTTCATTCACAAAAGATGGCGGTCTCGTTGTATGTGCTGAAGTTAACAGAGAATTAGAAAATATAGGCCTCTATATCCATGGCATGGATTATGATTATTTATGTCAATACCCGGGGTTTAGAGAAATGTGGAATACACAATTAAAGCACCAGGAAAGAGATTATTCTGTTGCGCTTAAGATTCCTAAGATAATGAGGGATTTTGGACTAAGAAATATTGATATTAGAATGAGTGATAAGGTTAACTTCATTTCACCTAAACATGCTGATTATGCTGAAGAATTAGCAGCATTTATTGAAGCTCATGAGTTTTGTGAATATAAGACAAATGAAGAGCGGGCTGTGGTCGTTGAACGGTTTATGAATCATGGTATGAATAGAAAAGACGCAGAGCACTATTGCAATAAGCAAAATAAAATTTCAGAGTTTATATGCCAGAATCAAAAATCGATGGCTTTTATCCAGTTTTATGGATTGTTTATTTCCTATGGTACAAAATAATTGTGAAACGCAATTCTTACTAATGAAATGGTATAAATGGGATAGTATATATTAGAAATAAAGAATGGGGTAAGAGACAATGATTGATTATACAAGTGAAGAACTGACAGAAGCACTTCGAGCTATAAATTCCATAATAAGTAAATGCGAAAAGGCAAAGGAAAAATTTCCAGAGGGGAATACTCATCATACGCTTCTTAGAAATCGTTTAAAAGCGATGTATATCTCAAAAGAATTAATTACGGATGCTATCTCAAAAAATAATAAATAAGCAGAATTAAGGGTTTCTACACCGCGAAAGCAAAGCAGAAACTCTTTTTTTATTGCTCAGACTTTTAAAAACAAGTATTTTAGTTAAGAATTGAAACAATTTAAAACAAGATAAAATAATAAAAAATGTATTGACACAACCACTAAGGATCTGTATAATTTAAATAATTTTATAGGCAAATTGCTATAAATTAAGACGAAACAATAAAAGTAATACAAAAGGAGAGGAAATATGAAAAAAAGAGTATTAGCATTGGGTACTGCTGCGTGTCTGGTAATTGGAGCTCTTTCTGGCTGTGCATTTACCGGGAGCACAGGTGGAACAACTGCTGGTGAGTCTTCCCAGAGTGCAGGTGCAAGTGAATCTGTTTCTGACAAAACTACGGCTCCGGCAGCAGGTAATCAGGTACTTAGCGTTTATGCAAACGCAGAAATCAAGACTCTGGTACAGTGGGCAGCTTCTGACAGCCAGTCATCCATGGTTAATAACAATGCATTTGAGGGTCTGCTTCGCCTGGATGAAAAAAATGAAGCTCAGCCAGCACTTGCAAAAAGTTATGATATTTCAGATGATAAACTTACATACACCTTTCATTTAAGAGATGGTTTGCAGTGGAGCGACGGAACTCCTTTAACAGCCAGTGATTTCGTGTTCTCCTGGTTAAAGCAGATGAGCGCAGATGCGACTAACGGCTATAGCTTTATTATGACAGATTACATTGTAAATGGTACTGAATACAATGAGGGGAAAGTTAGCGCGGAGGAAGTTGGTGTAAAAGCTGTTGACGATAAGACTTTCCAGGTGACCATTAAAGCGCCCACTCCTTATTTTGCACGTTTAACCGTTCTCTGCCAGTTCTTCCCTTTAAATGAGGCATATGTTACCTCAAAGGGTGATCAGTATGGTTTAAGTGCGGATAACATGATTTACTGCGGACCATATACAATTACCAGTTACGATCCGGCAGTCGGTGCTACCCTTAAAAAGAATGACAAGTACTGGGATGCTGCAAATGTTAAGATTGAAAATGCACAGGTAAGAGTTATGAAAGATGCTTCGGCAGCTTTAAATGCTTATCTGGCAAATGAGCTGAGCCAGGTTGCACTGGATTCTTCCAATGTTGTGGCCTACCAGAATAACCCTGAATTCAAATCGGAAAGCGAATTCAGAACGGAATATCTCCAGTTTTCTTTAAGCAATCCGGTTATGAAAAATAAAAACATTCGTAAAGCTGTTTCTGCAGCGATTGACCGCGATACTCTGGCTAAGGTAATCCTGGCTGATGGTTCTTCCTCCAGCAACGGTCTTGTTGCAGAAGGTATGTATGGAGACGGAAGTAAGACTTTCCGTGAGCTTAACGGAAATTTATGTCCGTTTAATGCAGAAGAAGCGAAAAAGTATTGGGAAGAGGGATGTAAGGAGCTTGGAGAAACTCCGAAGCTGACACTGCTAGTGCGTGATGATTCTGTGACAAAAGCAGTTGCGACTTACATTCAGAGTGAGTTAAATAAGAATTTAGGTATTGATATTACAATCGATACGAAGACGGTTCAGGCAAGAAATGAATTAATGGATAACGATAATTATATGTTTGCTTCCACTGCATGGGGCGCTGATTATGATGATGCCATGACCTATCTTGATTTATGGACCAATGGTACTCCTTACCGTGGCTCCTATCAGAACGAAAATTATAATAAGCTGATTAATGACGCAAGAGTTGAGACTGATGATGCGAAGCGTCTGAATATGCTGCTGCAGGCGGAAAAACTTCTGGTTGATGAAGACGTGATTGTTGCTCCTTTGTATCACAGAGGATCTGCTACACTGACGAAACCAAATGTAAAAGGACTGGTTAACCATCCGTTCGGACCAGACGTGGAATTTAAGTACGCTTACTTTGAGTAATCCGCGGCGGGCAAAGGTTTGCCCTGGCAACTAGAATGCGGGAAATGAGAAGAGCCGCCCCTTCTTTTTCAAAATTTAAGAAGGACGGCTCTTTTTGGAATCTTATGAAAATAGGAATGCAAAGGAGGATACAGCATGATAAAATATATCTGCAAGCGTCTGATTTATCTGGTGCTGACATTATGGGTCATTGTAACGGCGACATTTTTTCTGATGAAAAAGCTGCCCGGCTCTCCTTTTGATGCGGAACGTTTTAATATGATGTCTGTACAACAGCAACAAGCTATTTTGGAACAGTATGGATTAAACGAATCTCTGCCAAGGCAGTATGTAAAGTATATGGGCAATATTTTACATGGAGATTTCGGGACTTCTTTTACATATACGGGTCAGAAAGTATCCACTGTAATAGGAGGAAGAATCGGTCCTTCGGCATTGATCGGAATTCAGGCGGTATTGATCGGTTTGGCTCTGGGACTCACCCTGGGTATTATTGCGGCGTGGAAACACAACAGCGGAATTGACTATTTTACCATGATCGTGGCCGTGCTGGGAGTTTCTGTTCCGAATTTTGTGGCAGCGGCTCTGCTTCAGTATTATGTGGCTTTAAAATGGGGGATTCTTCCGGTTGGCTTTTGGACGGACTGGAGGTGCTCAGTTCTCCCTTCTGTTGCCCTGTCCTTTTCCGCCACAGCTATGGTTGCGCGGTTTATCAGGACGGAGATGTTAGAAGTATTGGAGCAGGATTATATTATTACTGCAAAGGCAAAGGGACTGAGCCCTATGAAAGTACTGATGCGGCATGCTGTGAGAAACTCCATTATTCCTGTGGTAACCATTCTTGGACCGATTGTCGTAAATCTTTTGACGGGATCTCTGGCAGTAGAAAATATTTATACCATTCCGGGAATCGGCAGCTTATTCGTGGACAGCATTAAGGCCAATGATTATTCTACAATTATGGGAATCACGATTTTTTACAGCGCTTTTTACATTTTTGTAGTATTGATCGTTGACATCGCTTATTCTCTGATTGATCCAAGAATACGCCTGGCAGCAGGAAAGGAGGCGTGATTATGGATGAATTATTTGTGAGGGTTCATGTGGATGAATCAGAAAAAGAACATATCGCACACCCCAGTCTTACCGCATTTCAGGAGGGGTGGTTGCGGCTGAAGAAAAATAAAGCAGCAGTTGCCAGTTTGTTTACTTTAATCGTGATTGGGCTTCTGGCATTAATGGCACCGGTTTTTTCTGCTTATTCTTATAAAGAAACAAATTATGACATTATATATCAGGTTCCTTCCATCACACATCTGTTTGGAACGGATCAGTTCGGCCGGGATTTGTGGGTCAGAACCTGGATGGGAACCCGCATATCACTGCTGATTGCATTTGTGGCTGCATTTCTGGATCTGACGGTTGGAGTGGTTTATGGTGCGGTTTCTGCATTGATTGGCGGAAAAGTGGATGCAGTTATGCAGAGATTTATTGAGATACTGGTGGGAATTCCCCATCTGATTATTGTAATTCTTTTGATGATGATTATGCCGGCGGGTATTTGGACCATTGTGGTGGCTCTTTCCATTACCGGCTGGGTAAATATGGCCCGTCTGGTCCGGGCGGAGATTTTAAAGCTGAAAAACCAGGAGTTCGTGCTGGCGGCCCGTGTTTTGGGTACAAGTACTTCCAAAATTATATGGAAACATCTCATACCCAATACGGTTGGGGTCATTGTTATTAATGCCATGTTCACAATTCCTTCTGCCATATTTACAGAGGCATTTTTAAGCTTTATTGGTATTGGTATGCAGGAGCCGAAAGCCTCTCTTGGAGTTTTGATTAATAACGGATACCAGGTGCTTCGTAATTTCCCCCATGTACTGATTTTCCCTGCCATCGTGATTGTGCTTATTATGGTATGTTTCAGTATTCTTGGTGATGGTCTGCGTGATGCACTGGACCCCAGAATGAGAAAGTAGGTGAATCGTCAGTGAGCAGATTATTAGAAGTGAATCAGTTACGGGTACAGATAGAGACACAGCACGGTACGGTTCAGGCCGTCCGGGGAGTCAGCTTTCATCTGGATGAACAGGAGACTCTTGCCATTGTAGGGGAATCTGGTTCCGGCAAATCTATTTCCGTAAAAAGTATTATGGGACTGCTTCCTAAAAATGGAAAGATCGTTGAAGGAAGTATTCTCCTTGACGGTAAGGATCTTGCAAAATACAGTGAACGGCAGATGCAGTCAGTTAGAGGTTCGGATATTTCCATGATATTTCAGGATCCCATGACCTCTTTAAATCCGACTATGACCATTGGCAAGCAGATCGTAGAGGTTCTAAAAGAACATCGGAAGGATATGTCAAAGGCACAGATGAAAGACCGTGCTCTTGAGCTTATCTCTCTGGTTGGTATTTCTAATCCGGAAGCAAGGTTTGACCAGTATCCTCATCAGCTCTCCGGAGGTATGAGACAAAGGATTGTCATTGCAGTAGCTCTGGCTTGTGATCCCAGGATCTTGATTGCAGATGAACCTACCACAGCCCTGGATGTGACCATTCAGGCTCAGATTCTGGATCTGATGAGAGATTTGCAGAAAAAAATCAAGACATCAATTATAATTATCACTCACAATCTGGGTGTTGTTGCCAATATTGCAGACCGTGTGGCTGTTATGTATGGAGGACAGCTGGTTGAAACTGCTGATGTGAGAGATTTATTTTATGAAACCGCACATCCATATACGAAGGGGCTTCTGGCTTCGATCCCAAAGGCTTCTGAAAAGGGAAATGAGCTGACGGCAATTCCGGGGACACCTCCGGATCTGATGGAACCGCCAAAAGGATGTCCGTTTGCGGCCAGATGCTCAAAAACCATGGAGGTCTGCAGGCAGTATCCTCCTGAGGATATGCTTTGCAGCGAAACCCATCATGCGCGCTGCTGGCTGCTTGATGACCGGGCGAAGGCCCTCAGGGAATAGGAGGAAATCATAATGTCAGCGGAAAAGAAACCTTTATTAGAAGTAAAACATTTGAAAAAGTATTTCCATGTGGGGAAAAACCAGACCTTAAAAGCGGTGAGAGACATCAGCCTGAATATTTATCAGGGAGAGACACTGGGACTGGTTGGCGAGAGCGGATGCGGAAAGTCTACTTTTGGACGGACGGTAATCCAGCTGTATGAGCCAACGGAAGGAACTGTGGTCTATGATGGGCGGGAAATTAATAACAGCATGTCACAGGCGGATCGTCATGAGTTTACAAGGAAAATGCAGATGATTTTTCAGGATCCTTACGCTTCGTTAAATCCCCGTATGAAAGTTATGGATATTATTGCAGAGGGAATGGACGCTCATGGAATCTATAAGGGGCAGGAACGGAAAAAGAAGGTGATTGAGCTTTTGGAAACGGTAGGGCTTTCGGAAGAACATGCAAATCGTTTTCCCCATGAATTTTCCGGCGGGCAGCGTCAGAGAGTCGGGATTGCCAGAGCCCTGGCGGTTGATCCGGAGTTTGTGATCTGCGATGAACCTATATCTGCTCTTGATGTTTCCATTCAGGCTCAGGTAATTAATCTGCTGAAGGAGCTGCAAAAGAAGAGAAATCTAACGTACCTCTTTATTGCTCACGATCTTTCCATGGTGAAGCATATCAGTGACCGGATTGGCGTTATGTATCTTGGAAGTATGGTGGAACTGGCGGACAGTGAGACTCTGTTTGATGATCCGCTGCATCCCTATACGCAGGCATTGCTTTCTGCAATTCCAATTCCAGACCCGGATGTAGAGAAGAACCGGAGCAGAATTATGCTGGAAGGAAGTCTTCCTGATCCCATCCGTTTGACGCAGGGGTGCCTTTTTGCCGGACGATGCCCTTATGCTGAGGAATTTTGCAGCAAAACTACACCGGAAATGAAAGAAGTAAGACCGGGACATTTTGCAGCATGCCATAAAGCGAAATAACAGGATGGCAATGAATAATAGATTGTTAGGAGAAAATGATGAAAGACTATATCTTGGAGGTCTGTGTGGATTCTGTGGAGTCTGCAATAGCTGCAGTACGGGGAGGAGCCCAAAGGCTGGAGCTCTGTGCGAATCTGGTGATTGGAGGAACTACTCCTGGAGTAAGCCAGTTTAAGCAAATACGCAAAGCCTGTAGTATTCCCATAAATGTGCTGGTAAGGCCCCGGTATGGCGACTTTTTGTATACAGATTATGAGTTCCAGATGATTGCTGAGGATGCCCAGATGTTTCGGGAGCTTGGCGCAGATGGTATCGTGGCAGGCTTTTTAAAACCAGATGGAAACCTTGATGTGGAACGGTTGAAGGTACTGAAAGAAAAGGTGGGGAAAGGAAGTTTGACTCTTCACCGTGCTTTCGATGTGTGCCGGGACCCTTTTAAAAGCCTTGAGGAGGCCATAGAGGCGGGAGCAGATACCATACTGACCTCGGGACAGCAGAATACCTGCTTTGAGGGGAGAAAGCTTTTGGGGGAACTGATCCGTAAGGCAGCAGGCAAAATTGATATTATGGCTGGCAGCGGGGTGAATGTGAGTACAATGGCCTGTCTGATGGATGAGATAGGCGCCAGGATTTTTCATATGTCAGGCAAAGAGATCGTGGACAGTGGGATGATTTACCGGAAAGAGAATGTAAGCATGGGAATTCCGGGAATCGGTGAATACGACATCTTCCGTACGAGGGAGGAAGAGATACGCCAGGCAAAAAAATTAATGGAGGAAAAAGCATGTTTACGGAAGAACGTTTAGACAGGATATTACAGATTCTTCAGGCAGAAGGCATGGTGAAGGTAAAGGATTTAAGTGCCCTTTTTCAGGTGACAGAGGATTGCATCAGAAAGGATTTAAAAAGCCTGGAAAATGCCGGAAAGCTGAAACGAACCTATGGGGGAGCTTTGTTATCCCAGGATTATCCATTGAAACGGGATGTAATTGACCGAAGAGATACGAATATTGAGAAAAAGATGTTAATTGCTCAAAAAGCGTTTGATCTTATAACCGGAAATGAAACCATTTTTCTGGATATTTCTACCACAAATATTATGGTTGCGGATCTGCTTGCCAAGTCCCATAAGCGGGTAACTGTAGTGACAAATATGATTGACATTATGCAGACACTGGCAGTAAATCCCAGTATCGTCGCCATCGGAACCGGAGGGATTATGTACCATACGGTAAATGGATTTATGGGAGCGGCTGCTATTGAAATCATTAAGCAGTATAGTTTCGACCGGGCATTTATCGGGACCTGTGGCCTGGATCTTACGGATAATTCCATTACTACTCTGGGGGTAGAGGATGGGCTGACAAAGAGAGCTGCCATTGCCAGCAGCAGGCATAAGTATCTTGTAATGGAAAAGGATAAATTTTATTTTAATGATTCTTATAAATTTGCCCATTTTGATGACATCGATGGGATTATTACTGATTCAAATCCAGATGAAGCTACGTGCAAAAGGCTTTATTCAGCCGGGGTCACCATCCTTTAATCGTTTGATGAAGGCTTATAAAAGAATACAAAGAGATGATTACGCGGAGGAAAATTTGTAATGTTTACAGAACATTTGCAGAAGTATGCCCAGGAAAAATATGAACTCAGGCTTCCCTATTTAAAAGATTTAAAAGGGGAAGTTGAGAAAGCCATGGAAGGCTGTAGTTTTGAAGAACAGGTGCTCATGAAATTTTTGTATGGTACCATGCCACTCAGGGATGCCGGAGAATATGATTTTAACGTATTCCTGGGATTTGTAAGGCATTCTCTTATGGTTTATGAGCAGATGGAATGGTGCCGGGAGATTCCGGAAGATATCTTTTTACATCATATATTATATTATAGGGTCAATACGGAAAATATTGAAGACTGCCGTCAGTTTTTTTATGATAAGTTAATTGACCGGGTCAAAGGACTTTCTGTAAAAGATGCAGTGCTGGAAATCAATTACTGGTGTGCGGAAAACGGAACTTATGAGTCGTCCGATAACAGGACTATTTCTCCGTTAACCGTTTATAAATCTGGAAAAGGCAGATGCGGGGAAGAATCCACCTTTGCGGTTACAGCTTTCCGGAGTGTGGGAATACCGGCCAGACAGGTATATACACCCAGATGGGCTCATTGTGATGATAATCATGCATGGGTTGAGGTGTTCGTGGATGGAGAATGGCATTTTCTGGGGGCTTGTGAGCCGGAGGAAGTACTTAATAAGGGCTGGTTTACCAATGCATCTTCCAGGGCATTGCTGGTGCACACCAGAACCTTTTCTGATTATTCTGGCGATTCAGTGAAGGAATGTCTGGGACAGGAGGATTTGCTGGTTTATTATAATGAAACGGCCACCTATGCCCGAACCAGGCTTTATGAAATACAGGTGCTTGATGAAGAGAGCAATCCTGTAGAAAACGCTTGGGTTTCGATTGAAATACTTAATATGGCGGAATATTGCAACGTGGCTTCCCTACTGACGGACAATCAGGGTAAGGTGACAATTACCATTGGTCTGGGAGATGTTCATGTACGGGCAGGTAAAGGAGAGCTTAGCTGTGATGCGTGGATTTCACCAGAAGAGGAAGATCATGCAGTGCTGTATCTTAGGGATGAGAACAGGAAATCCTCCCGGGAAGTCTGGGTTGATACAGATGTCAGAGCTCCCAAGGACTATCCTATGCATACCTTTAAACTTACCAGAGAGCAAAAAGAAAGAAACAGAGACAGGATTAACAAGGCTAATCAGGTGAGGGAGGAAAGGATTGCAGGGTACTTTAGAGAAGACAGCTTTGCAAGTCCAGAGCAGGACCATATTTTACGGTTATCGGCGGGTAATTTTGATGAAATTTACAGGTTTATGAATGGGGATAATAACCCGGATAGGGAAATTATGCTGGAGAGTCTGACTATTAAGGACTACAAGGATGCCAGTGCGGACATCCTGGAAAGTCATTTAATCGGAGCGGCTCCGTACCGTAAGACCTGGGAAGATAACAATAAACTGGATGTTTATGCAAAGTATATACTCTGTCCCAGAATATTATTGGAAGAGATGACGGACTACCGGGGATTTATAGATGAATTCTTCGGTGAGAGTCAAAAGGAAGAATTCCGAACCAATCCCAGGGCTGTCTGGCGGTACGTGAAGCAAAACATAGGTTTTGAGTCCAACCTTGATTACAAGACTATTACTTCTACACCAGTTGGAAGCCTTAAGCTTTTGCAGGGTAACCCTCTTAGCCAGAAAATATTATTTGTAGCGATCTGCCGTACTTTGGGCATTCCCGCAAGGATTAACCCTGTGAATCTGGAAGCTGAGATATATGAAAATGATGGTTTCGTATCTGTGACTGGAGAGGAAGAAGGAGCAAAGCATCTGACTGGAGAAAATGGAAAACTGTTATTGCACGCAGATATGGACATTGTACCAGTTTATTATCAGACGTGGACCATTGGTATGAAAAAAGATGGGCAGTTTGTAACTTTGGATTATACGGGGTTAAAGTTTCAAGAAGGCTTACTGAGTCTTGATTTAGCACCTGGAGAATACCGCCTTATTACTTCCGTTCGTCTTCCAAGCGGAAACCAAAATGCCAGTAAATATGTATTTGAACTGAAAACTGATGAAGTAAAGACGGTCACCATGCGCCTGCGTACTGGAAGTATGGAGGATATGCTGGTAGACTATGTAATAAATGATTTTGAAGTGAACATGAAAGATAATATGAGCGAACATACGGTTTTTGCATCGGAACTTATGGCTGAGAAGGCCAATATACTGGCTGTCTTATCTGAGGGACAGGAACCCACCGAGCACGTTCTTAATGAAATGCTGGAGCAAAAGGATTCCTTAAATGCTCTCAATGCCCAGATTATTTTTCTGCTGCAAGGAGAAGAATCTTTAAAAAATTTAACCATGCAAAAGGTTCTCAAGGCAATTCCCGGAATCAAGGTGGGTTACTTTAACTTTGATGAGGGGGTAGAACCGTTGGCTCGTAAAATGTATGTTGACCCTGAAAAGCTTCCGCTTTTAATTGTTACCAACCCGGGGCTAAATGCAGTTTATGCATGCAGCGGCTACAATGTGGGGAGTGTGGCACTGATGGAGAAGCTTCTGTGCTTAAGCATTTGAGTAACTTATCCTGCTGGGCACTGATTGAATGATAAATGGCTTAGATATAGTGGTATTTATCAAAAATGACTCTCATCTTATCTTAACAAAGAATCAATATAAATGCCGGACGGTTTATTTTACTTTACCGTCCGGCATTTTGAGATTGGATAAGAAATTAATTAGGCAACGGTATAAATCTTGACATCTGGTTCAGCACTCCATAGTGGCTTAAGTCCAACAAATACGTCATTTTGGAATAATTTGCTGCTCAGATATGACTGTGCATGCTCCACATTATCAAATCCGTGTATTACCTGTACATCTTCGTCACGAATAAGAAGATTCTTCGTCAACGCACCAGGAATTTGCAATAGAAACGGCTCACGAAAGTCCGTGTATACTTTAGCGGCAGCAGGCCGGTTTACTGCATCAATCTTTATTGTGATTTCTAAATATGCTTTCACGTCCATGGTAAAACCTCCTAAGTTTAATTTGTTTGTATATTTTTGAGCTCGCCTTAATTATACAAACGTGGCTTTGTAAACGGAAGATATTGATAAATTTATAAGTAACTAATAAATTTAATAGTTACTTGTTAAAATATAGCTCTCTCTGTATAATCATATTTAACCCGCAATAAAGGAGAGAAGCTGTTCCTGTTGTATAGTGCTTATGGAATTATGAGGAGTTGAGAGATAAGGATATGTATCAGCCAAAACTTAAGAAGGATATACGATGTCCGTTAGAATATGGATTGGATATCTTTGGAGGTAAGTGGAAATCACGAATTATTTGTGTGCTGGCGGAACAAGAAACATTACGGTACAGTGTACTGCGACGAGAAATGAGTAATATTACCGACGCGGTTTTAACTACGGCATTGAGGGAGCTCTCAGCCGATGAAATCATTGATCGCCAACAGTTTGATGAAATTCCGCCCCGAGTTGAATACCGACTAACAGAAAAAGGAAAATCTGTGGTCCCTATCCTGCAAAGCATTTGCCGCTGGTCGGGAATTTACCACAACGAAAGCAGTGAATTATCACTGCCACAATGTCAAAAATGCAATTTTTACGGAAGCAAATAAGGAGGTATACAAATGAACATTACCTATTCAGATGAAAAGAAATTTACCCAGCAGGAGGTACAGGATTTGTTTCTGTCTGTCGGTTGGGTGTCCGGTCAATATCCAAGTCGGCTACACAAAGCACTAATGAACTCTTCCACCGTATTTACTGCATGGGACGGCAATCGGTTGGTTGGTCTTGTACGTTTATTGGATGACAGCGAGATGATGGCCTATATGCACTATGTTCTGGTACACCCGGATTATCAGGGGCGTAGAATTGCCGGAACTCTGATTAAGAAGGTGAAGGAAAAATATAAGAATTACCTTTATATTGAGGTTATGCCAGAGGAAAGTAAAAATGCTGCTTTTTATCAAAAGCATGGCTTTCAATTCATGGAAAATGGTGTTGCAATGCAGATTTGTAATCTTGCTGACCGCAGATAATGCAATGCAGTAATTTTAGCAATCCATCTGCTGGGTGTGCTTGCTATTTGGTCTGATAGTATCATTCTTACTCCGAAATCCATTTCATAAAGCTAATGTCTTCTCCACTGAAATACCGAATGGCTTGTTCGGCGCTTAGATATTGGATCGTCCTCCTCTTTGGATAAAATGGTCCCTAATATATACTCACCCTTTCGTTAATCTCATTGTTGGGATACTATAATCCATCAAATTCAAACTTTTCCATAAAGCAAAACCTCCAATAAAAATCATTTACAATTCATTGGTAATTATTTGGCTATTTACCAAACAATTGTGGTTTCTGTAACCATCCTTATTACCGGACTTTTAAGGATGGTTCTTTTTTATGGGGGAAAAAGTAAGACAGGTGTTAATCCGGTTAAGGCTTTACTAAAAAGTTACCACAATTGAGGGCATAAGTTCTTTTACACCGCTTAAATAAAGGATGATATTATCATTACAAACAAGAGAACAGGAGGCAGGAAAGTGAAGATAGTAGGAATAACAGCA
>SVDS01000110.1 GCA_015057715.1 Paenibacillaceae bacterium | reverse complement strand
CTTAACAATTATGGTTCCAGCCAAGAGAGAAAGAACTTCTGCAATACCAACTGTAAACCATACAAGCGCACCGTTGGAAACCATGGAAATACCCCACACGCAGGCAGGTATGAACACAAATCCCCGGAGTATATTAAGCAGTACAGATTCCTTTGTTCTCTTTGTGGAGTAAAGATAGGCAGCAATTATGGTATTGAGTGCTGCAAACAGGAATAACCAACCGTATTTTGGCATTGTTGCAACTGCCATTTTCGTTGCGGCATCATCTGCACCGAACAAGTGGCAGATGCTTGCCCCAATGAAAAAGGTGACAAGATATACCAGCCCACTTCCTGAAAAACTGAGAATCCGGCCCACCTGGAAATAATATTTCATATTCTGTGCGTTCTGCTCGCCATAACTCTGTCCAAACAGAGGCTGCATACCCTCTGCAACCCCAAGAATTACGGCAAAGGTGAAGGAAGCAACATAACTGATTACAGAATAGGCATTGATTCCGTCATTGCCGATATACTTTAATACTACTGCATTCATACACACCATCATAATTGGAGTGGTCAGCTGGGAAAGCATCTCCGGCAGGCCACGGGTCATCACCTTTTTTAGTAATGACCAATCCATCTTAAATCTGGTGATTTTCAGTTCTCCACGCTTAAAAATAAAGTGTCCGCCGATAATGACAAAAGAAAGGGTCTGGGAAATACCCGTTGCAATGGCAGCCCCAGCGATTCCTCCCTGAAGGGGGAAGACAAAGAGCCAGTCCAGAACAATGTTGCAGACAGTACTGGTTATGGTAGCGGCCATAACCAAAACTGGGGCGTTATCATTTCGGCCGAAGCCCTGTAAAAGCATAGACAAAGCTGACGGAACGGTAAAAAGGCTGTACCAGAAAATGTATTTCACCACCATGTTGTGATATACTCCTGTGGCACCCAGAGCTATTGCAAGAGGATTTGTAAAAATAGTACCCACAATTGTGAATATAACAGCAGCTAAGATGGTCAGGCACAGGGAATGCATAAATACTTGATTTGCTCCATAAAAATCCTTACGCCCAATGCGGATGGCAGTAATTGTTACACCGCCAATGGTAGTCATCATATAGAACGCCGTGATAATCATAACAAAGGGCAGTGCCATGTTGACAGCGCCCAAAGCATCTGTTCCAACGCCTCGACCTACAAAAATACCGTCAATGATGGTAAAGAGGAAAATAGCACATTGGCTGAAAACAGTGGGAACTACGAATTTAAGAACATTTTTAAATTGGTTTGAATTCATAATCAGGGTTTCTCCTTTAGTTATCTTTCATAATGTAAAATTAAAAGCCGACAACAGCAATTTCTTGCGTTATCGGCTCTGCGTCTTAGCGTCTGGCTCTTTGATAATTGTAATTTTAAATTTATTGACATCTATAAGTGTTTCCTGCTTGCATTTAGGACAATAAAGCGGAAAATTTTTAAATTCTGTATTTTCCTGTATCCTGAGTCTTGTTTTCTGCTGACAAACTGGACAGATAAGCCATTGCCCGACCATCACACTCACTCCTTTCCTCATAACTCGGTTAAGGTGCCCAGCACCCTGTCTCTTTCACGCCGTATATTTTCATTGTACCTTTGATAAAGAGAAATATAGGTTTCTCTTTCCTCATCGGTAAACATTAGAAATGCTTCTTCTTCAAGCTCATCAATTTTACTTATAATACGTTCTGTAAATTGTTCCCCAGCCTCTGTTAAGAGAATCCTCTTGCGATTTCTCGTTCCAGGGATTGTTTCAAGCCATACAAGGCCTTCCTTTTGCAATTTGGAGACTGACGAGTTGATTGTCTGCACAGGGTAAAACCAGTTATTGCATAAATCATTTTGTGAACAGTCCCCTTCCGTGTGAGAGATTGCGTACAATATCCAAAACGCTGTGTCTGTCAGCCCAAACCTACTTGCGATACCACGATAAAGATCATCACTTTCTTTATATAGGCGTTTAAGCGTATTTAGTTGTTGTTGCAAATTTTGTTTCATTAATACACCTCCTGTTTCCGTTATTTGGATTCTTTAAGATTGTTATGTTTCTGATTTCGGAAACATATGAATTATAATCCGATATCGGAAACTTGTCAAGAAAAGTTTTCTATGAAAGGAAATAAAATGGAAATACCCTAAATAAGTGGTCCATTCAGGGGGGCCGGATCAATGCAGAAATTTAAAATATGCCAAATAAAATCGCCGCTCCAATGGCGGCGATTTTATTTGGCTTGTATAGTGAAGAAAGCTTTTTATCTATCCTCGTATCTCCTATGCATGGAATTCAGATGAGAGGAGGCCATACACCTTAGTATCAATATACTCTTCTTCATATCTGAAATCCTCCCTTAAAATACCCTCTAAGACAAAACCATTTTTTATGTAAACATGTTCGCCGCGGGGATTGAAGCTGAATACATGAAGTCCTATTTTATGAAGTTTGAGGGTATTAAATCCATACTCAAGAAAAAGCGAGGTGGCTTCACTTCCCAAGCCTTTGTTTCTTCCGTCTGGTCCGATGAGGATTCGAAAATTAACCTTATTGGAACTGTCATCATATTCGTTAAAGACAACTTCTCCAACAACTTTGTTTGTTTTCATATCTACAATGGCCAGATCAAGACGATTTTCCTGTTCATTCCGGGTGCGGTACCAATGTCTGGTTTTCTCTAATTCTTCTTCCGATGATGGTGTATAAGCTTCTTTATCATTGCAGACAGAACCCGTGAGTTTTTGTACTTCATAATCGGATAAAATATCAATCATGGTGTCAATGTCTTCAATCTGGAATGGGCGAAGAATAACTTTTTCGCCCTGTAAAGTTGGTTTCTGCAGAAAATTTGGTTCTAATTTCATGTTTGTTTCATCCTCCATCTTATCATAAACAGACAATTATACCGTTTTTCGGTACCATACAAAGGCATAAAAACCCCCGCGTAAACCATTGATTTACGCGGGGGTTTTGCTAGCGGAAGCGGTGGGATTCGAACCCACGTGCCCTTGCGGACAACCGCATTTCGAGTGCGGCTCGTTATGACCACTTCGATACGCTTCCATTTGAAAACACAACGACACAATTATACACGATAATTCAAAATTTGGGTAGTCTTTTCCTTAAAAAAAATACACTTTTACCGTATAACCCTTCACTCAGTGGAAATAATAGGATTAAATAGATAAAATGCACATGATTGTAACAAAAAAACAAAATAATTTAGTGAAAATCATGAATGAAACGGTAGAAGAAAGATGGTGTCTGAAGTGAGAAAGATCAAGCATACATTTTCCACAGTAGAGGAACTGGTGGCTTTTGTGGTAAAGGCAGAGCGGTGCAATTTTGAAATAAAAGTCATTTCCAACCATCTGGTGATTGACGGGAAATCACTAATGGGAGCAATGATTATAGGAATTGGAATACAGGTGGAGATCGTCTGTTATAATGAAACATTTTGCCCGGAGCAGTTAGTGGATTATGCAGCGTAAACAGAATAAAACAACATAAAAAGAAGCTGGTCTTTTTCCTTACCAGGGAAGAGAAAGAGACCGGCTTCTTTTTATGTTGTAGTTATCCATGCCCCATCACCCAGATTTTTCCTTGCAATCAGCAATTTCAGGAGCTATAATTTTATACTGTATGTTAATAAACAAATAAAAAATGATTTACAGGAGGAAGATTGATGCAGACCGAAGGTCATACGGCACAAAAGACAATTAACCGTTACCGCAGTTTTCGTTATGAATTGATACTGGAAGGAATATTAACAGGAGCTATAGCCGGTTCCGTAGTTGTTTTTTTCCGATATCTGCTCAGCCATGGAGATGAACTGCTCAAATGGGTACTGAATACCGTAAAGGGGAAACCGCTATTAATTGGGATCTGGTTTCTGGCTCTTACTATGGGTGCCTTATTTGTAGCATTCTTGTTAAAGTGGGAGTCTTTCATCTCAGGAAGCGGAATTCCCCAGGTAGAAGGGGAAATGATTGGTGAGCTGGATCCCTGTTGGTGGAAAACCCTTGCTGCAAAGCTTGCGGGCGGGCTGGTATCTCTTGGTTTTGGTCTTTCCCTTGGACGAGAGGGTCCAAGTATTCAGCTTGGAGCCATGACAGCAAAAGGCATTTCCCGAATTTCAAAAAGATCTAAAACAGAAGAGAAGCTTTTAATCACATGCGGAGCCAGTGCCGGTCTTTCTGCTGCATTCAATGCGCCTATTGCGGGAGTATTATTCTCCCTGGAAGAGATACATAAACATTTTTCCCCGGAAATTCTCTTATCTACCATGGCATCCTCTATCACTGCAGATTTCGTTTCCCGGAATGTATTTGGTCTAAAACCGATATTTGATCTTCAGATCACCAAAATGATTCCTCTTAATTGCTACGGATATGTGATTGTATTTGGCGTGATTATCGGAGCAATGGGTGTAGTATATAATACAACACTTTCAAAGACCCAGGATCTGTATCAGAAAATCCCAAATCAATTTGTGCGGTTAATGATACCGTTTTTATTAGCAGGAGTGTTCGGACTGTATTATCCGGCGGTACTGGGCGGAGGTCATTCACTGGTAGAGGTACTGACCTCTGGAGAAATGATGCTTGGAGCGTTGTGTGTTTTACTGATTTTGAAATTTGCTTTTTCTCTTTTAAGTTTTGGGTCAGGTGCACCGGGTGGAATCTTTCTGCCGCTCCTGGTGCTTGGAGCAGTAATTGGAAGTATCTATTGCAGTGCAGTTGGAATCATGACAGATTCTCTTCAGGGCCTTTTGGGAAATTTTATTATACTTGGTATGGCAGGATATTTCTCCGCCATTGTGAGAGCACCCATTACCGGTATCATACTAATCAGCGAAATGACTGGAAGTTTTACCCATTTACTTGCTCTTTCCCTTGTATCCCTGATCGCTTATGTAATCCCCGATATGGTACGCTGTGCGCCTGTTTACGACCAGCTGCTTCACCGGCTTTTACGAAAATTAAATCCTGACAGAGAAACTTCTCTCACCGGGGAAAAGGTGCTGGTGGAAGGAATGATTTTTCATGGCAGCGAGGCAGAAGGAAAAAAAGTCTCCGAAATTCAGTGGCCCCGTACCTGCCTTCTCATTTCTCTTTTGAGAGGAGAAGCTGAGTTCGTTCCAAGAGGGGAAACAAAGTTTCTGGCAGGAGATAAAATGGTGATTCTCTGTGATGAGTCAGCTCAGGGAAAGCTTCATGAAGTCCTGTTAAATGTGTGTGAAACTGTCAAAATGGAATCGGTAATCCGATCACATTCCTGACATTTTGGTTGACTTTTTCTTTGGAAAAGACGTAAACTGGTAGAAAAGGCAGTCAGGAGTTTGAGCCATGAATAATCAGACAAAAGATAGAGTGGATGAACTGGAACGCCGGCGCAGATCAAGAGATCGCCGGTATAAACAAAAGAAAAAGAAGAAAAAAAGAGCATTCTTATACATATTCCTGCGGTTTGTCATATGGACCGGATTATTAGCCTTTATTTTATGGGGATTAATTTCACTTTTCGGAAGAAACTATGTGGATATCAGGTCTGTTACCATGCCAGATTACGTTCAGCAGGACTACCTGGATTTCAATCCCTATTCAAGACCGGGGACTAAGATGAAACGGATTAACGGAATTGTGATTCACTACGTTGCCAACCCCGGTACAACTGCCAAGCAGAACCGGGATTATTTTGCCAGCTTAAAGGATCAGACAGGGGAGAAAAAGATCTCGGCAAGCAGTCACTTTATTATCGGCCTGGAAGGGGAGATTCTTCAGGAAATCCCTATCTACGAGGTAGCCTACGCAACCTCAAAGGAGAAAAATAAGGATACGGTTTCCATAGAATGCTGTCATCCCGATGAAACCGGTAAATTTAATGACCAGACTTATGCTTCTTTAGTGAAATTTACGGCTCTTTTGTGCAAAGAACTGGGATTGACGGAAAAGGATGTGATCCGGCATTATGATGCTACCGGCAAGGATTGTCCCAGATATTTTGTGGCCCATGAAGATGCATGGAAGCAGTTCTTACAAGATGTAAAAACAGAGAGAAAGGGTATCAAAGAGGAGTAAAACTACAGGCAATGGGGGATTGCAATGTACCGATTATTGATTGTTGACGATGAAGCCATTATCAGACAGGGACTTGGTATGCTTCCCTGGAAGGAAAATGAGATTGAGGTTGTGGGGATTTTAAAAGACGGCATTGAGGCGGAAGAGTGGATCGACAGTCAGGAGATCGATATATTACTTACTGACATTCGAATGCCGGGGCTGTCAGGTATCGAGCTTGCAAAACGTACCCTGCAGAATTATCCGGATGCAAAAGTTATTCTACTGACGGGATACGGCGAATTTGAATATGCAAGGGAAGCCATCTCACTTGGGGTATCTGACTATATTTTAAAGCCATCCACACCAGACGAAATCATGGCATGTGTGAAAAATGCATGTGAGAAATTTAATCAGGAGAAAAAGACGAAAATAAAGCTGGAGGAGCTGGAATCAAAAATTCAAGGATATTCAGCTCTTGTTAAGCCAGCAGAAGAGATTCTGGAAGCAGAAGAAGAGCGGATCGGGAAAATCATAAAATATATCTATGAAAATTATGACAGAGAGTTAAGCTTATCCGTTCTTTCCGAAGAATTTCACTTTACCACTGTTTATATGAGCCATTATATAAAAAAAGAAACAGGATATACGTTTCTTGAGATTCTCACTTCCGTGAGGATGTATTATGCCGCAAAATATCTTACAGAAACCAAGCTGAAAAATGGAGAGATCTGCAGTAAAATCGGTATCTCAGACGAACGGTATTTCGGACAGATCTTCAAGAAGAACTACGGCATGACACCGTATGAATACCGGAAATCAGGAAGCCATGCAGTCAATCCCTTTCAGAAATTTACGGAGACAGCCCAGTTATGAAAAGATGGTATCGCAGACAAAATTTCCACAGTAAGCTGATGTTTCTTTTTCTCACTCTGATTCTTGTTCCTGTCATTTTTCTCTCGTTTATGGAGTTTTCCTATGCAAGAAGAATTCTGGCGGATAAAACAAATGATTACTTAAAAAATCTTGCATCAGTCACACTTTCTAAAATTGAAAGCACAGTGACTGCTATTGAAAACGTTGCTTTTTATATCAATGGAAATGATACCATACAAAGTTCTTTAAAGTCAGAACAGGAGCTGGCAGACGACAGACTGGCTTATTACCGTCTCCACAGCAATATCCGGGAAATCCTTTCTTCCTATGCCCTGCTGCGGCAGGAAATTAACGCAATCAGCATACGGTCTGACTCAGACAGAGAGTACACCTATACGAAAATACGCAGCGGTACTCCCCTGGATATCAGGGAATATATCCGGGATGAGAATCAGTACTGGGAAGTAAAAAACGGTCATATTGTTCTGATGAAAAAGCTGTACGGATTTCCTTCTAAAAAGTCCCTTGGATATGTTGCTCTGGATGTAAATGAGAAAAGTTTATATGATATTATTTCTGACATCGATCTGTCCCAGGAAGGCAATGTTTTTCTCGTCAATGAGGAAGGGCGCATTCTGGCTGCCAGTTCCAAGGAGCTTTCCGGAGAAGTGTTGAAAGAACCTTATATTAACTGCTTCGGGGAGAAGGAAGCATTCTACCGGGATGTAAAAATCGGAGATCAGAATTACAGTATTTACAACAGTGCCCCTATCTCAAATGGCTGGCACATGATGCTTGCCATACCAAGAGATTATTACCTGCGGGATGTGACAAAACTAAAGAACATCGTCATACTGGTCACTGCCATAACGGCTTGTATGGCAGCCCTCATCTCTGCCCTGGTTTCCAGAAATATGACAAAACCTCTCCGGGAGCTGACAAAGGCCATGGAGAATTTCGGTCAGGGTGATTTCAATATAAACTGCGAAGTTAATTCCGAAGATGAGATCGGACGGCTGAGCCATACCTTTAATCAGATGGTAAACGATATGAACAGTCTGGTCAGCACGGTCTATGAGCAGAAGGTAATGAAACAGGAAGCCCAGATGAAATCTCTGCAGATGCAGATTAATCCTCATTTTCTCTATAATACCCTGGATACCATTAACTGGATGGCGAGAATACGCCACGCAGATGATATCGGGGATATGGTGGCAGCCCTGGGCAATATGATGCGTTATTCTCTGGAAAAGAAGTCATTTGTCCGCATTCGGGAAGAGGTTAAGAATTTAGAGGACTATCTGGCGATTCAGAATTACCGTTACCAGGATAAGATGGAGGCAGTCATTAAAATTGATGAAAGCCTGATGGATCTTTATATCCCCCGCCTTTTAATACAGCCCATTCTGGAAAATGCCATCGTACATGGAATTGAAGAAAAGCTGGACAAAGGACATATTGTGATTGCAGCCTGGCTGGAGGGTGAGGATTTGTATATTCAGGTGGAAGATGACGGTGTAGGCATGACGGAAGAAGCCATTTCCCAAATATTATCCGAGGAATACTCCATGAAAAAGAGAGGTCATACTTCCATTGGAGTTGTCAATGTCAATCGCAGAATCCAGATGATTTACGGTCAGGATTATGGTCTTCTGATACAAAGTGTGTTGGGAGCCGGAACCAGAATGACCATACACATTCCGGCTGTTTTAAAGGAACAGAATGAAATAAAGTAACGATTAATTAAGTTCGGTGGGCATGAAAAATGCCTGCCGGACTTTTTTTGATCAAAATGATTAATTTTTTAAACATTTTCATTAAATTAGTATGTATAAACCATTAGCTTAAATTGCTATAATAATGAACAGAAATCAGCGCTGATGGGGAATGATAAGTAATATTGGCAACTATAAAGGTATTTTGCCGTTTTATGACGGCAGATTGGAGAGGGCTATGAAAAAAAGACAAATCGGAATGTTGTTATGTGTGGCAGCAGCGGCCATTGCTTTAGCAGGCTGCGGTAGCGGTAAAACAAAAACGGAGGACACCAAGGCAGGTCAGGAGAGCAGTAAGGAAACCGGTAAGGAAAGCAGTCAGGCTGCAGCAGGCGGGGATGTGGTAATCAAGGTATTTTCCAACTTACCAGACCGTACCAGCGGCCAGGGCCTTATCGAGCAGATGCTGTTTGACCAGTACATGGAGAAGAATCCCAATGTAAAAATTCAGGTGGAAGCGCTGGATGACGAAAGCTATAAAACCAAATTCAAAGCATATGCATCAGGCTCAGATATGCCGGATTTGGTAAATGCATGGGGACAGCCATCATTTCTTGATGAGGTGATTGATGCCGGACTTCTGGCAGAATTAAACCCTGCAGATTATAAGGATTATGGATTTATTCAGGGGGCACTGGATGGATTCAGCAAGGATGGAAAATTATATGGACTTGCGAGAAATACCGACGTAATGGCATTTTATTACAACAAGTCCATGTTTGAAAAATATGGAGTAAAGGTTCCTGAGACCTATGATGATTTAATGGCAGCTGTTAATACATTCAAGGCAGCAGGCGTAATTCCGGTATCCATGGATGGTTCCGATAAATGGCCTCTTTCCATTTATATCAACGCATTGTATCAGCAGTATAACGGCAGCTCATCTTCCAAGGAAATCAGAGAAGCAGTAAAGACAGGTGATTATTCCAATGAAGCATGGACAAAATCTCTGGATCAGCTGAAAAAATCCATTGATGCAGGCATTTTCCAGACTGGATTTGAGACAACTGATTATGCCACCAGCATGAATTTATTCACCAATGGTCAGGCAGCCATGTATTACATGGGAAGCTGGGAAATGTCCATGGCAACCAATGAAAACATTCCGGAAGAGATCAGAAATAACATCGGCGTATTCAACATGCCGGCAGTAGAAGGCGGAAAAGGCACAAAAACCGATCTTACAGCATGGAATGGCGGCGGTCATGCAGTAACAGCTAATTCCAAGGTAAAAGCGGAAGCCATCAAGCTGTTAAATTATATGTATCAGCCTGAAAACTGGTCCAAACTTTGCTGGGAAAAGGGAGTATGTATGTCAGCCCAGAATTTCTCACAGTATTTAACAGGCAAAGAAACTGCGCTGCAGCTGGAGTTTGTAGATAAGGTAAATCATGCAACAAGTATTTCTGGAGTAACATTTAACGATCTGGGAACCAACCAGTTTAAAACAGTCAGTGAGGATGCCTCTGTTGAATTTGCCATTGGTCAGCTTACAGCAAAGGATTTTACAGATAAACTGGCAGGTGCAATGAAGAAATAGAACTTAGATTTTCACATAAGGGGGCTGCAGCAACAGCTCCCTTTGTCTTACAAAAAGTGAGGAAAAAATATGCATAAATTATACAGCAATAAGAAAGTCATCTTTTCTTTGATGGCTCCCGGGCTCTTTGTATTTGCAGCTGCTATTCTGGCGCCTATTCTTTTAAGTGTGTATTATGGTTTTACCGACTACTCAGGAATCGGAAAAAGCAGCTTCATCGGACTTGATAACTACAAAACCCTGTTTCAGGACTCCGTATTCTGGACAGCACTTCGCAATTCCCTGTTTTTAGCTATTGGCTTCATCTGTATCCAGCATCCGCTTGCCATGCTGACGGCTATTAAGTTAGACAAACTCCAGGGAAAGGCAGAGGGACTGTTTCGCTGTATTTTCTTTATTCCAAATGTAATTTCTGTTGCAGTCATTGCGTACCTGTGGAAGTTTATCTATAATCCCAACTTCGGCCTGGTGGCAAAGGTGTTAAAGAACTTAGGGTTTACGGGACAGCTTAATCTCTTAGGCTCAGGCAATGCAATCTGGTCGGTTCTGGTAGTCTTAATCTGGCACGGATTTGGCTGGGGTATGCTGATTTATTATACAGGTGTTAAAAATATAGATCCCGTTATGTATGAAGCAGCCTCCATTGACGGGGCAAATGGAAGGGATATTTTCTTTCATATCACGCTGCCCTTAATGAAGCCGGTCATTCAGGTAAATGTCACCATGGCGGTAATTGCAGCTTTAAAACAGATGGAGACCGTATATTTACTCACAGCAGGAGGTCCCGGCAATGAGACCCAGTTTATGGCAAGTTACTTATACAAACAGGCGTTTCAGTCCTATAAATACGGTTATGGAAATTCCATCAGTGTGATGTTTATTGTGATCTGTCTGATATCCACTGTTGCACTAAACCGTATATTTGCAGAAAGAGGGGAATAGGCTTATGGATAAATCAGCGATAGCAACAATCAGAAATAATCCGGGAAGAGTGCTGACCATTACGGTTATGACGATCATAGCCGGAATCCAGATGTTTCCGTTAATCTGGCTGATTGATTTTTCTCTTTGCAACAGCAATGAACTGTTTACAAATGGGATTCTGGTATGGCCGAAAAAGATTCAGTGGGTGAATTATGTTCTCGCTTTTACTAACGGAAATTTTCTCCACTATTTGAAAAACAGCCTGTTAATCAATACACTGGCGGTGGTACTTGTTCTGATTATTTCCATCATGGCGGCATTTGCCTGCAGCAGAATGGAGTGGAAATTAAAGCACGCAGCCTCCATTTTAATGGTTATGGGTATGATGATTCCGGTTCATGCAACCCTGCTTCCCAATTACGTAATTTATGACAAGCTGGGGATTACAGATACCATATGGGCTCTGCTCATTCCCTACGTGGCATTTTCCCTGCCTCAGGGCTTTTTCCTCACTACCAGTTTTATGAGTTCCATTCCCAAAGAGTTGGAAGAGGCTGCTTTAATTGATGGTTGTGGAATTTACCGCATCCTGACCATCATTATTTTTCCACTAATGAAATCCTCAATCGTTACTGTATCAATTATGACTTATTTAAATAACTGGAATGAATTTATGCTGGCAATTACCTATTTAAGCAGTAAGAAATGGAAGACCCTTCCCTTTGCTATTCTGGAATTTACAGGGCAGTATTCATCCAACTACGCAGTACAGTTTGCGGTAATGGCTTTGTCAGCAGCACCGGCATTAATTATTTATATTATTTTAAATAAGCACATTACAAAAGGGGTAGCACTTGGAGCAGTTAAGGGATAAGAAAAGGAGGTATGGCGTTGAATATACATCAGTATCTGACATTTGGAGATGCAATGCTTTTGCAGGAAGAAACGACTGGGGAATTTCTTCCTGATGATGGAACGGAAAATGAGGTGATTAATCTTTATCCTCACATGGGTTATCAGACCATGGAAGGATTTGGAGGTGCATTTACCGATGCAGCAGGATCAGTGTTTGCAAAAATGAACAAAGAGCAGCAGGAAGAACTGATCCGGAAGTATTTTTCACCGGAGCAGATGAATTATCAAATGGTCCGGATTCCAGTGGACAGCTGTGATTTTTCCACTCATATGTACGCAGCAGATGATAAGGAAGAGGATGAGGATTTTGAGCATTTCAGTTTTCTGGATGTAGAGCAGTACATTCTGCCTCTTTTGGATCGGGCAGAGGCATACTGCAAACGAAAACTGCCGATTATGCTTTCCCCGTGGTCTCCTCCCGCCTATATGAAAACCAATTTAAACCGGAAAGAAGGCGGAGCCCTGAAGAAAGAATATTACAGCCGGTGGGCCAGATATTTATGCCGTTATATCAAAGAATATACGGACAGGGGATATCACATTCAGAGGCTTTCCATACAAAATGAACCCAAAGCAGTACAGCCATGGGATTCCTGTGTTTACTCTGCCGGCGAGGAACGTAATTTTATCAGAGATTACCTGGTGCCGGAGATGGAGAAAAACAATTTAAGCCATATAGAATTGTTTATATGGGATCACAATAAAGAACGGGCATTTGAACGGGCCTGTGAAGTAATGAGTGACAAGACGGAAGAACTGGTTGCAGGCGTGGCGTTTCATTGGTACAGCGGAGATCATTTTGATGCCCTGTCACTGATTCACGAGAAATACCCGGATAAAAAGCTGATCTTATCCGAAAGCTGTCTGGAGTTCTCTAAATTTGGAAAAGAAGATCAGTCCGTTAATGCCGGGAGGCTGGCCCATGATATGATTGGAAATCTAAATCACGGAATGAGCGGATTTTACGACTGGAACGTACTTCTTGACGAAAAAGGAGGACCGAATCATACCGGAAATTACTGTGACGCACCATTTCTTTATCATGAAGAGACAAAAAAACTGGAAGAGAGGTTCGTACTCCGGTATTACTGGCATTTTACCCATTTTATTCAGCCAGGTGCAGTGAGAATTGCAGCTACCTGTTATACGTCTTTCCTTGATGTAACGGCCTGGGAAAATCCGGATCATTCCATTGCAGTGATTATTCTGAACAGAAGCAGCTGTGATCTGCCCTATGTGCTTCGAATATCCGGAAAGCTGGTAAAATATACAGCAAAGGCTTCCTCCATTATAACAGCAATAATAAAAGAATAGAAGAATCGGATTAATTTTCCGATTCTTCTTTGAATAATGTCCGTTCAATTATCATGACAGCATCAGCGATGCAGTCGTTGCAGGGGCGAAGAACCTTTCCGGTTTCAACCCCTTTTAAATCTTTACATACAACACTTCCATTCTGTTCTTTAAAGCTTTGAAGACATGCTTTGGAGGCTTCGTAAGAAGTTCTTTTGGAGTTTGGTTTATCAAGCTGAGCCGTACTGTTTTTTAAACCCGACAAAACGGCAGCAGCACCGATGGCACCGCATGTCCCCTCCATTCCTCCCATTCCAAGCCCCATGCCTTCCGTAAAACGAAACATGGTTGCTTCATCCACACCGGTTTTATCACAGAATACGCAGGAAACAGCCTGTGCACAATTATAACCCTCTGCGTGTTTTTCCAGAGCCTTCTTTGCTCTGTCAGTCATTGGTTCTGTCATGTGTCATTCCTCCTGATGAATGATTAAATTAATAGTATTCCTGGTCAGACAGTCTGCCGGGAAGAATAAAGATGAAATTTCCCAAATATAAAGTGAAAAATAAATCCTCCCAGGCAGGTAACTGCCAGATAGAGGGCATTCCCAATGGAAATTCCATATTTTATGGCGATCTCATGAAATACAATCTGTGCAGATGGATAATAAGGTGAGATATAAAACATATCCGCCTGACCCAAAGGCTTTGCAGTCCGGTTAATGACCGATGCTACAATACAACAGACAAAGAATAAAGGCAGTGTCCGGACAAATCCTCTCGAGGTTGTATCAGAACAGCGGGAAAAGGCAATTACCAGGCCGATATAAATCAGCAGCAGGTGCCAGATTAGTCCGTGAATAGTCAGTACCCAGTACGGATGAAATAATCCTGAAGGTTCAGCCAGTGCCATAATTCCTCCAAGGAGGTTAAAATCCTGCATAAAAGTATAGAGCACCGTCTTTTTGCCGACAGAAGGTACAAATGGCAGCACCAGACAGAAATACATAGGAATGCTGCACAACTGAAATGGAAAATACCACCAGTTGTAAGTCTGGTCATTCACCACATAATATAAGAATAACTGTTTATAGCATTCCGAGGCAGCAAGTACAATGCCGCAGAGAAATAAAAGTCCGGGTATCTGGTTGTTCTTTATTTTTCTTGTGGTGTAATAGGACAGAAAAACTACGAGTATGAGCCCTGCAGAAACAAAAAAAAGGTGAAAAAACGAGTAGGGGGCAGGCGGTGTCATAGGCCATGCCGTTTTTATAAGGATATCCTTCATATCGGTTCCCTTTCTTCCCTGATTATCAATCAGGTATATTATAATGGATGGCAAAAAAACATGCAAGGCAATTGAACAATCTTCCTTCTAAGTACTTGATTAATTCCGAAAATGCTATATAATGTATAACTGATACTTATTTTATAATTATGCAGATTTGTGTATAAGAGGAGGAATCATTATGAAGAAAAATAAAATTGCAGTTGCAGTAGCATTATGTATGGCAGCAGTATTAACCGCATGTGGCGGTACAGCAAAAACAGAGACAACAAAAGCAGCAGGAGCTGAGACAACAAAAGCAGCAGGAGCTGAGACAACAAAAGCAGCAGAAACAACAAAAGCAGGAGCAGAAAGCTCAGCGGCTGGCGGTAAGCTGGTTATGGTAACTAACGCAGAGTTCCCTCCTTACGAATATCATGATAACAATGATATCGTAGGTATTGATGCAGATATCGCAAAAGCCATTGCTGATAAGATGGGCATGGAGCTGGAGATTCAGGATATGGCATTTGATTCTCTGATCCCTGCTGTTCAGTCCGGCAAAGCAGATTTTACCGCAGCTGGTATGACTGTAAATGAAGATCGTAAAAAGAATGTGGACTTTACTGATACCTATGCACAGGCAGCTCAGGTTATTATTGTAAAAGATGGCAGTGAGATTAAGGCACCAGCTGATTTAGACGGCAAGAAGATCGGTGTTCAGACTGGAACAACTGGTGATATTTATGCAGGAGACATTAAGGATGGCAATATTCAGCGTTTCAACAAGGGAATGGAAGCTGTTATGGCTCTGTCCCAGGGAAAGGTTGATGCCGTAGTCATTGACCGTGAACCAGCAAAAGTATTTGTAAAAGAGAATGCAGGCTTAAAGATTCTTGATGAAGCATTTACAGAAGAAGAATATGCAATTGCTGTTAAAAAAGGAAATACAGAACTGTTAGAGAAGATGAATGCTGCAATCAAGGAATTAAAAGATTCCGGCGAACTTCAGAAGATTGTAGATAAATACATCACAGCAAAATAAGAATAAAGGAAGAGTGCCATGTGGGAAAAGCTAAGAGATGATTTCTATCAGAATTTTATCGTAGACAACCGTTGGAAATACATTGCCGACGGATTGCAGAATACGTTAAAAATCACGTTTTTTGCAGTCTTAATCGGAATATTGCTGGGATTTTTAGTTGCAGTGATCCGGTCTACTTATGAAAATACACATAAGCTGAAGGTACTGAACTGGATCTGCGGGGTTTATCTTACGGTAATCCGCGGAACACCGGTAGTAGTTCAGCTTATGATCATGTATTTTGTGATCTTTTCCTTTCATGATCCGGGACAGGTATTTACTGCGGTAGTCGCATTCGGAATCAACTCCGGTGCCTACGTGGCTGAAATCTTCCGAAGTGGTATCAGCAGCATTGAAAAGGGGCAGTTTGAAGCAGGAAGGAGTCTGGGCTTTAACTATGCCCAGACCATGTGGTTTATTATCATGCCCCAGGCATTTAAAAATGTAGTTCCAACTCTGGCCAATGAGTTTATCGTGCTGTTAAAGGAAACCTCAGTAGCAGGTTACATAGGACTGCAGGATTTAACAAAAGGCGGAGATATTATTAAGAGCCGCACCTATTCTGCATTCATGCCTCTGATCGCAGTGGCAGTCATTTATCTGGTTATGGTTATGATGTTTTCACGGCTGGTAAAGGTACTGGAGAGGAGGCTGCAGAGAAGTGAGCATTAATAATATGGAAAAACCTTTGATTCAGGTACAGAATCTGGGAAAAAAATTTGGCGATATGGAAGTGTTAAAAGACATTTCTGTTGATATTTACAAAGGTGATGTGGTGTGTGTGATCGGACCCTCCGGTTCGGGAAAAAGTACATTTCTGCGTTGCTTAAATAGACTGGAAGAGCCCAGCGGCGGCCATATTCTTTTTGAAGGCGCGGATATCGTGGATAAGAAAACCGATATTGACAAGCACCGTCAGAAGATGGGAATGGTATTTCAGCAGTTTAACTTATTCCCCCATATGACAATTTTAAAGAATTTAACAATTGCACCGGTTAAGCTGCAGGGAAAAAGTGAGAAAGAAGCGAAAGAACAGGCTTTAAAGCTTCTTCATAAGGTAGGTCTGGCAGACCGTGCGGATGCCTACCCTAATCAGCTCTCCGGCGGTCAAAAGCAGAGAATTGCCATTGTGCGTGCTTTGTGTATGAATCCGGATGTGATGCTGTTTGATGAACCCACTTCTGCACTTGATCCGGAGATGGTAGGAGAAGTGTTAACCGTTATGCGGGAACTGGCGGAAGAAAAGATGACCATGGTGGTTGTTACCCATGAGATGGGATTTGCCAGAGAGGTGGCGACCAGGGTTATGTTTATGGACGGCGGTTACTTCCTGGAAGAGAATGAACCTGGAGAATTTTTTGCTAATCCAAAGAATGACAGGCTGAAGCTATTCTTAAGTAAAGTACTTTAATGGCATTATAGTTTCAAAACTTATAAAAATATCTTGAAATGTCACTGATTTGTTACCAAATCGGTGGCATTTTTGTTTAACAAATCTGATTGTTGAAAATATTCTGCAGTATAAAAATTTACATCTATTATTTTCCAAAAACATGTGATATACTACAAAAAAATGTCGAATTATTTGTTTTTATGTTGAATTATCAGAGACCACTAGGCTAAGATTTAGTCAGGATTGCTGATTTTTTTTAATTAAAATATTTTTGAAAGGGGTTGAACACTAAGATCAATTATAATGTATCATTTATGACATTGCGGCCAAACAACTAGAAGGATGAATAATGGTTCTATCACTTTTCAGAGCAGGGAAGCCAGTGAGAAGAACCAGACATAACTCCGTATCTCTGTAAGAAAAAATGGGAGAAAACGTATGACGAGGAGAATAATAAGCATATTTCTTATAATATGCATGGTCGTTGGTCTGACGCCGATATCGGTAGTGGCAGAGGAAGGGAATCCTGGCCAGA
>SVDS01000109.1 GCA_015057715.1 Paenibacillaceae bacterium | reverse complement strand
CTTGATGAGGAGTCTGGAGATTATATCCTGGATCACTTTGCTCCGGATTCTTTGGGCAGACCCGTAAGAGGGTATCTATTAAATGTCAATCAGATTGATACCATAGCAAACGGCCAGAACTATTATGACATTGCTACCTTAGAAGTTCGCGGAAGTTCTCAGTATTCCAAGCCTATGGATAAAGAAAACCGGGGAGCCATTGCAGCCGGTACAGCGGTTACCGTAACAACGGCACCGAAAAATACCGATACGGAAAAGTTTCAGATCGAAGGCTATCCTTTTTATGTGAATAGCAAAGGAATTAAAAAGAATAGTACCTATTCAGATAGCAGCCATGCCTATACCTTTACCATGCCGGAGGATAACATTACCCTTTCGGCCCTCTATAAAAAGGTAGCCGTATCTGTGAAGGTAGATCCGGAAAGTTATACCTTTGCAGTCGTTCAGACAAGAACCGGGAACCGAAAGGCTCCCGTCATAACAACAGAGATCAAAAATAAGGAAGGAAAGCTGATTGCCCGGTATATCAACGGTGTATTAGAAAAAGGAACTGAAGTGCAGTCGGTTAACATCAAGGCTGTAATTGATGCCAACAATGACGTAGCAGACAACCGGGTGATATGGAGCATTGATGATCCTCAGCTCATCACTCTTGCAAAGAACGATGATGAGGAAACTGACGGATACACTTCACAGTCAGCAAGCCTGGCAGTCAATCTTTCCTCCTCCTTCTTTCAAACCATTATAGCGGATGCAGAAAAGAAACAAGCAGATGAGAACTACCAGTATAAGATTCCTAATACGATTTACGGAGCTGGACACCAAAATGGTGGAGTTGCAGTTTTAACCGCGAAGACCAGACCTTCCACTTCCTTTGAAGGGAAACCTTGTACTGCCAACAGCCGGCTCAATGTTACGTTTCAGATCATTGACAATACCTTAGTTGCCACGGAGGGCGCAGTTCTTGATAAACAGGCGCTTACCTATACGGTCAAAAGGACTCTGACTGGGGATCGGATCAATCCACAGGAAATAATTACAGTAACAGCCCCTCAGTCCTTAATGGCAACTTTTACTCCGGACTTCTTCTCCAAGGATGAAGTGGTATGGACAAGTTCCGATCCGGCAGTGGCGCAAGTGGCACAGGATAATGAGGCATACCGGGAAGCATCGGTTAGCGCTTTCAAGGATGCCGCCTGGATACGTAATATCATTGCTACCGACAATGGAATCAAGAGCAACGATCCCTATGCGAAGGTATCAGGAAGTGGAAAACGGGATGTAGTGATTACCGTTGATGGAAAAGACAAGCTGGGGAATAAAGCTTCCGCTGTCTGCCAGGTAAACATCAACTTTGTAACGGATGACCAGACCAGAGTGGTTCCGGAAGGAATTACTCTGAATGAGAAAGAACTATCCTATAACCTTGGCTATCAGATGGCTGGAGATATCCATTCACAGATTGCAGATAAGAATGGATTTATTGCAAAAAAACTATCTGCTACGGTTTTCCCAGATCTTGATGAGTCAGTGGAACATAAGCCCTATGACCGGACTGTAATCTGGACTTCCTCTGATCCGGAAGCATTATCCGTTGATGCGCAGGGAAATGTAACGCCTGTTGATGGTGCTTCCTGGATCAATGAAGCACTTTACAAAGCTCCATACCAGGGTGAAAAGAATGTGGAGATTACAGCCACTACAAGGGATGGAAAGAAAGCAGCCACCTGTCTGGTGAAACTTAAATTTCAAGCAGAATGTCTGGTAGCAGACCGGGACAGTGAAGCCTTTGATATTGTCCTTACCAAAACAGGAAGAAGGAACAGCCCAGCTTATTCCTGGGGGGGATTGGAGGGAAAGAAATTTTCCGCTTCTGTTTATCCAGAAAATAGAGGGAATAAGAATATCCAGTGGCGATCTTCTGATGCAGGAATCCTTTCTGTAGATGCAGATGGAAATGTAAAGGCTGTGGCAATCAATGAAAAGCAGGAAATAATTGCTGGCTGGATGAACCAGATCATTGGAACATCACAGTATTCCGGAAGTACAAACGCTTTTATCTATGCAGAAAGTAGCGATGGAGCGCTCTCTGATCCAGTACAGGTAAGACTGAACTTAAAAGTCATTGATAACACCACTTCCGGAGGCAGCTCTGGTGGCGGAGGTGGCGGAGGCGGTGGTGGAAGCCGATCCGTAGGAGTAACTGCCGCAGGAAATATCAAAGGGCCGGCAGCTCCCTCTGGTGCAATCACCGGCACCTGGACTCAGACTGGAAATGGGAAATGGATCTTTGCTTCCGACCGAACGTATACCAATGAATGGGCATACATAAGTAACCCATTTGCTACGGGAGATCAGGAAAAGGCTTCCTGGTTCCGGTTTGATAAAGATGGATTCATGGTAACTGGCTGGCAGACAGATGAAGATGGGAATATTTTTTACCTAAAGATGGCTTCGGATGGAACCCAGGGACAGATGCTTACTGGCTGGCAGAATGTGGACGGAGTATGGTATTACTTTAACCCAGTCTCTGATGGGACAAAGGGAAAGTTAATTACCAATACCACGACACCAGACGGATATCACGTAGACCAAAAGGGACAATGGATACAGTAAGTTAAATACATACCTCCTCTGCTGAAATGTAGAGGAGGAGAGGAGGAAGAAATGAACAAGGTGATTTTAATGGGCAGATTAACCCGTGATCCAGAAGTAAGATACTCCCAAGGAGAGCGTTCCATGGCAATTGCAAGATATAGCTTAGCCGTTGACCGTAGATGGCATAAAAATCAGGAAGGTGAACAGACAGCTGATTTTATTAACTGTGTTGCATTTGACAAGGCTGGAGAGTTTGCAGAAAAGTATTTCCGCCAGGGAATGAGAGTTTTAATATCAGGACGCATTCAGACTGGAAGTTATACGAATAAAGACGGCATTAAGGTTTATACAACAGATGTTGTTATAGAGGATCAGGAGTTTGCAGACAGCAAGAATGCTTCAGGTGATAATTACAGACCAGAGCAGTCCAGTGCTACGGGTGATGGCTTTATGAATATCCCTGATGGTGTCGAAGACGAAGGACTTCCATTTAATTCTTAGGGGCGCGTATGAAATTAACTACTAAAGAAAAAAACAAAGATATTCCAGTATCGGTGACGTTAGAAAATAAAATTAAATACGGAATCGTGATTGGGACAACTGATAAATTGGTAGGAGTTTTACTAAATACAGGAGAGTATGTTGACGTGCCAGACTATTTAGTGAAAAGAACAAAAAAGCCTAAAAATGTCGTCACTTAAAAACTGAAAGATACTTGTTCATTGACAATCGAATATGTTTAACCGATAGATAAAAATTAAGTCATCTAAAAGGCAATTCTCGTCAACACATATTTTTGTATGTGTTGAGATTGACACATATAAAAATATGTGTTATAATAATAATGTCAGGAGGGAAGCTACATGAAGAGTTATTCATCACGAGAAGTCATTGCAATGCTTGAAGCTGATGGATGGTATGAGGTTGGAGTTACAGGAAGTCATCACCAATATAAACATCCGACGAAAAAGGGGCGTACAACAGTAAAACATCCTGACAAAGATATTCCGCTCCCAACGCTAAAAAGTATTGAAAGACAGTCAGGGCTAAGGTTTAATTAGCCCTGATTCTCTCCTGATAAAACATAAATAGAGGAGGCCTTTTACCATGAAAAAAACAGAACGTTATTTTTATCCTGCTATTTTTACTTATGAACCAGGAAAGGAAATTGCAGTAGTATTTCCTGATCTGGATTGCGCTACTAGTGGAAACGATGATGATGATGCTTTTCTTTCAGCAAGGGAATTACTTGGTTGTGTCCTTTATGGATTAGAGGAGGATGAGGCTGATATTCCAGATCCAACGCCACTATCACAAGTAGAAGTTCATGAAAATGAAAGAGTAGTATTGATTGATGTTTATATGCCTTCCATTCGTATGGCACGGATCAATCGATCTGTTAATCGTACTGTAACACTTCCGGCTTGGCTAAATGCTGTTGCTTTGGAGCATGATATTAATTTCTCTCAAGTGTTACAGGAAGCTATTAAATCTCAATTGCACATTAATAGATAAAATCCTTTTGTGGGCGATTGAGATGAACGGAACTGAGTTCCGTTCGTTAACTTCCAACACTTTTTAATATGATAATTTTAGTGACAAATTAATCAAAAATTTGAAAATTTCCCCATAATATGTTATAGTTATTAAGGTAGTCAATCTGCTGGGTGGTTTCCATCTCCGAAAGGAGGTGGTAATTGTGAACACTTACGAGGAATTTATGGTAATCATAAATATTGCAGCGTTGATCGTTGCAATACTTACATATGTGAAGCACAATAACAAAGGTACAAAAAAATAACCACCCCGCCGACCAAAGTGGTATGGTTATTTTTAAAAGATAATTAAACATTTTGGAAGCCACTCTGTGGAGTTGGCTACCTTTTGTATCTTTAGAATAGCACGAATTTGCAGAGATGTCAAATTTGAGATTTAAGGGGAAAGAGTATGGATATTACAGTAGAGAAGATTAAAGAAGCAAGTTATTGGTGTAAAGAATTGTGGGCAACAAATGATTATTATCGTCAGAATGAAGAATTAGTAAAACGGTTCAATAGTTCAGAGTTTAAGGTTTGGCAAGTTATAATACGTTTTATACCTGTTTTGATTATAACATTTATAGCAGTTTTATTTTTTGCAATAGGCCGTGTTGCTGATATTTATCCAATTAAGCCGCCAGAACCCCAAAAAGTATTTTTAAATGAGATTATAAAACCAGTGTTTTTATCTTTAATAGGTATAGGTATATTGTATTTCCCAATAGCGTTATTATTAGGTATTAAAAAGGTTAAAAAGGACTTGAAAAACGCTGTTGCAAGATCGAATCAGTTAAAGCAGAGAATAGAGCGTGTTATAAAAGAAAACATTGAAATTATTAGTCTGATTCCTGAAAAATATCGTTATCCTTTAGCTACATCTTTTCTTACAGAAGTATTTGAATGTGGGAGAGCAGATACTATGAAGGAAGCGTTAAACCTATACGAGGAACAATTACATCGTTGGAGAATGGAAAATAAAATGAATGAGGTTCTGAAGAAGCAACAAAACAATAATAACCTATTATGGACTAACCTTATAGTTAATAGTTTTAGATAGAAAGGGAGAAATTGAGATGAAAAAGAGATTATTTGGGGCAATATTATCGGCAGCGCTTTCTATAACCGTGGCAACACCAGCTTTTGCTGAAATTATATGGACGGCAGATAAGCTTCCGGCAGGGTATACAACGAATGAGGTTGAAAATAAAACATTTGATTTGAATTCTGGTGGGATTACGCAGAAATCAACTTATACTTGTTTTATTAAAGATATGTATGGTAATTTCATGAAGAATGCAACATTTGCGGGTGGAATGACTACTAATGCTGAAGGAGTTGTGGTTCGCCCAAATGGAGAAGTAGTTTCTTACGGGAGTGAAGAAAAATTTTGGCAACAATTAAATTCGACAATAGGACAGGTGATAGAACAACCAGCTTGGCATCAAGACTCAGCTAAATCCTTAGATGAAAATGGGATTAGCAATTACTGGTATGGAACTAGCGATAAAGGGGGATATTATACAAGTCATTGGGCATGGTTAACGGTAGCCCCAAATGGAACTGATAACGGACAAAAGTATGCTTACTGTTTTAATGAGTATGGCTACCTCTATACTAATACCATCACCCCAGACGGATATCAGGTCAATGGACTTGGCCAGTTAATGCTTGATGGGAAGGTAAAAACAAAAGATCCTGATGCAATAACTCCTTGGCATGGTTACGTTAGTTTTTCAATTGGATATTTAGTTTATGACCAGGAAACAAGTGAGCAACATAAAAATGACAGAACTGATCCATTTTTTTAGACTAATTAAATAAAAAATTATATTTTAAGACTATCGGTTGATACATAATCGGTGGTCTTTTTTTATTGCAAATAGAGGAAGAAAAAATGAAAAATCAGTTACAAAGACTTGATATAAAAAGAAAAACAGCCGGTCTTATGGCAATAATACTCACTGTGATGGCGTTCTTACCTTACTTTCCGGAAAATATGATATCCTTTGCGGACTACGCACAAACTATAGAACCGTCAGCGTGGGTATCATGGGATTCCAGTAAATACAATGCAAATAATACTAGGGGATACATACCAACAGGACTGATGTATGAGACTAAGGACTTTCACTTAGGAGCAGCTGTAGCAGAAGGTAATTTTCCGGCAGGAGCGAAGCAATATCTGGTAAAAAGCAATCAGTCAAGTGAAAGTGATTATGATGAGTTTGATAAGTCATTTATTTACTGCGTAGCTGGTCATACTGTTAGTTCTAAAATAGGTCTTGGAAGCCAGGCATTCTTACAAAAATATTGGAGTATAAAAAATAATGACATGCCGGCTGAATTTCCAGCTGGTGATAATTCAAAAATTCCAGAATTAAAGAAATTTAATTTTCTTATGAATGTCTATGCAAGCTACATGGGACGCAACGATAGTGTTGCTGCCTGTAACGATGCCAATACCGGAACCGCTAAGTACATTGTCGCCGCCACTATTAACTGGATTGCAGCAAACAAGTGTGAATTTACCGGCGATTGGAAAACGGATTTGGAGTTGTTCCGTAAAAGTGCGGATTATAAGTCTGTACTAAAGCAAATGAATCCAAACGCCGTGGGAGATTCTTCCGTTTATAATCAGTTAACCAATACTCAGATACCAGATAATTTTAAAGCAAGAGGCTGTAACAACAGTGCAGAGTGGATGTTCAGTAATGTCTGGGGAGCAGCGACGATTACAAAACAGTTTGACGTGGATGCAGAAGAAACCGTTTATTTCGCAAAGATGGATCATGCTTCGGATACTTATACGATCACAATTCCATATTCCAATGATGCAGTAAAAGACTATTACCAGCATCTTTCTGCTAAGGATCTTTACGGAGACTGGACCTTTAACGGTCCTACCGATGCAGGACTTGTGTTTACTTCTCAGTCTGGTGAGGTTCCAGACGATGGTAAGGGAATCGCAACCTTATACTGGCCAAATCCGGGCCAGGTAGGAACAGAACTGGCCAAGGATCTTGGATCTGCTCAGCTTGCTACATTTAAATTCTATACAATGGTAGATCCTAGAACACAAGAATATGCCTTTGATACTTCTCAGACCTACTTTGCTGCCAAAATGGACAAAGACTTAGAGGTCCATGTCCGTGTTGGTTCTGCCGGAAAAGCGGTGGTTCAGCGGTACAAGCATACGGAAGGGTTCGGTGCCAGCTATAACGTAGGCCTTAACAATTTTGATTCCGAAACAGGAAAGCCCCTTGCAAATACCCACTGGGACATTCTGGAGATGTTTGATGACTCCCAGCTTGATGTTACAGATTTAGATTTAAGAAGAGCAGGAGATTATTCCTCAAACTTAGGTTCTTTAACCAATGCCTCTTGGGAAGAAGATCAGGGGAGTGATGATGCAAGGATTTCTTTAAATTACAGCGGGGATACCGGTCTTAATGATTCGGAAGCAAACAGTTATAATCAGGGGAATTCTTCTGGTTCCCAGTTTGAAACATGGGATGATCCGGAAAAAGATCCCTGTAATGCGGATGAACACATTACGGATTCGGACGGTGTCCTGCACTACGTAGATTCCAGAGGTAACATTCATAGTAAGACCGCCCACTCCGATGCCAGAAATTACACTTACTTAAAGGGATATTGCAGTGGACATCCTGCCCCGGTTATTGAGTATGAGGAAGTCCCTGAACTGGAAGTAGATGAAGAAACTGGGGAGTCCAATGAAGATGAAATTGAAGCAGTAGAAGAAGCCAATCAAGAGCTGCATGACAGTGCCTGGGCGAACTGGCTGGAAGGAGTAAAGGAGTGCGAGGATCTGGTTGAGGAAGGAGGCTTCTTTCATGCGATTGACCCCACTGGACAAACTCAGAAAAAGGCTTTGGAAGATGACCGGGATGAGTTTTATAAAGAGTTTATTTCTTTAAAATATCAATATTCCGCAAAAGAACTTCTCCCGGCTCCCGGTTACTCACTTCATGGAAACCATCCGGATGATATTCCTCTGGAATGGAGAACAGTTACGTCAAGTGAGTATAAGGACTATGAATCTTCCGGACTTGATCACGAGAGCAGTAACAGTGATTCTGATTTTGAAAGTGACAGCTTAACAACCAGTACATTTAGTTTAAAACCATCACAGTCCCAGGAAATCCAGTTTGTCAGTTTCGGATCACCAAATTATTTAGACGGTATGGATCAGAAACTTACCCTGTCTGAGTCTGAAACACATTATAAGGATGCAGAAGTATTCAATCAGAATGAATTAAGTGAACCGAAAACAGAAGCGGCCGAGACTGTGCCAGAAGAACCAGAAGAAACACAGTCTGAAGTTATAGAGGAAACAGAAACTGAGACACAAGCCGAAACTCAGACTGAGACCAGAGAAGACACAGCAGCTCCAACAGAGTCTGAAAGCTCGGCAAAATCGGAAGAGGTTACGGAAACTACTACGGAAGCAACTGAAACGACAGCAGAGTCGACCGAAGAGGTAGAAACTGAAGCACAAACAGAAACTGAGACACAAGCCGAAGCTCCCCTCCCTACTCTGGAAACGGCTCCCGTAAAGAAAATGATAGCAACCGATTCCCAGGCAAAGGCTGTTTACGGGGAAGTAACTTTAACTGGACTTTTGAAAAAAGTAGTCACAGGTATGAAGTTTGCGGCATCAAAAGTAGTTTCTCTTTTCTCGCCAGCTGCTTCCTCTGATGAGGATTCCGGAAGTAATAGTTCTCTTTATTCCCTGCCAGAATCTACGGATACTGACCGCCTTTCTCCTCTGTCTTCCTCCATTACAGACTGGACTTTTACCGTTTATGACCACCGGACGGAAGGAGATGTTCACTTTAATAAAAAGGACATGGATTTAAAGTCAGGGGAAAATGGTTCCTACGATGCCTACGGAGATGCACAGGGGGATGGAACCTTAGAAGGAGCTGTATACGGACTGTTTGCTGCAGCCGATATTCCCCATCCAGACGGACATTCCGGTGTGGTATTTCAAAAGGACGATTTAGTATCAGTAGCTACAACGAACCGAAACGGGGATGCCAGCTTCCTTTCCATTACTCAGTCACCGGGTTATACCTTTAATTACCAGACCGGAACTATTGAAAAAACGTACAACGGCTGGGTAGATTATGCACCCAGAAACCTTTATACCACAATGGCAGCAGCTATAGGAAAAGAATCCGATGCAGAACGCTTTATTGGCCATACCTCACATGGCAGTAGCATTTCATTAACTGACAGCCGCAATGAAACTACTTACGGATATGAAAAACTATCCTCCAATCAGGGAAGGGACAACACCGGAGAAAGCAGCCATTTCTATCCAATTGAGAACAATGAAAGCTTAAACGGAAACTGCTGGATCGGACGTCCCTTAATCGTCAATGCGGATGGAACCCAGTACTACATAAAAGAACTGACTAGATCAGAAGGCTACGAACTATCCGTTTATGGAAAGGATGCTTCTGTTTCTAACCAGGAAGCGTTCCAAAACGGAGGAAGCCCTTCAGCAGAAGGAACGGTTTCTGCCAATATCTTGGATATTAACCGGGAGAAGAAAGCAAACACTTTTACGGTAAATAGCAGTGGTGCCACAAATGGTTATCAGATTTATGCAAATAACATCCCGGAAGGAGCTTCCTTTTACCGGACAGAAAGCAAGGTTGTAGAAGATCCAAATGGAACCCATACGGAGTATGTTTATACCAGTGAAAATGCCATAGCAGAAGAAGAGGGAGCCAAGGTTGTAATTAACGGTTCCTATGTGGAGGCAAACGTTGGGGATTCTATTTCTTTGCCAAACGGAGAAACCGCAGTTGTCACCAAGGTGTCCGATCCAGAGTATGACTATACCGCAGTCCGTCCTTCCAATGCTCTGCGTTATACTATTCCCACCTTCTCAGACAAAGAGGGTACCGGAGATATAACAGAGAATGTAAATTCCATTTTAAAAAAGGCTTCCTTTAAGGAGCCAGGTGAAGGAGCGCCATGGATCATCATTCCTTTGGGGGGAGATACCTTTGAGGAACAGGCAGAAAGCCTTTATAAAGGAATGGAAGATGCCGGACTTTCCGCATTCAACTGTCTGAGAGTTGAGGAGATTATAGATGGAAAAGCGGTAGTCCGTTATTCCTACCGTGTGGGAAGTGCCATTGCCTCCAGTTTATACGATGAGGCATTAAAGTTAGTTTATATCAAAATGGATATCCAGTATGAAATAAATGGGACAACGGTATCTGGCTATCTCTATGTTCCCTACAAACTGAATCAGTTGGAGGACTATACCGAAAACACCAATGGATTTATCACCTACGCAAAAGTAAAAAGCGGAACACTGTCACAAACAAAGTCAGTTTATCCGGATGATTTAACTACTCTTACAGTAAAAGAAAATCCAGCTCATACCTACTGGGTCTATGCAAAAGGAGATCCAATTCGGAATAGCGATGGAAGTATTAAGACCATATTGATAGAAAAGGAAGTCCAGGTAAGCCCCGGATATGATTTAAAGGACATAGATACGCCAGTAGATGCCGTGTATGACGGAAAGGGCTATGCCATCAACGTTGATGGGAGTGAGGGAACGGATACCACAGACTACAAGATCACTTATAGCTATGATTTGATTTCCGGAACCTATACCACACCCCAAGAATATGCCCTCTATTATGGAAATATTTCCGTATCTCCAAACCTTTCCGGTACCGGAACCTATATCGAAGCAGTCACGCTCCGCTATGATAAGAATCAGCTGTATGCAGATGGAGGAACCCGTAACAACAGCACTTCCGTTGTAGAACGGCCCATCATGCAAAAGGTAAAGATTACGAAGGACATTGAGGTAAATGCAGACGGGACATACGACAATAACACCTATGCAGCAACCGGTCATGAGGATCATTTTACTGAAAGTGGTGGTGGAACTGGAGCGAATGCAGCATATTTAAAAAACTTCCGCTTTAAGACTTACTTAAAGTCAAACTTAGAACGGCTTTACCGGGCAGAGGATGGAACCGTGACGTGGCAGGATCGGAATGGAAACACCGTGGATATCAATGCCTACCGGGACAAGTTCCCGGAAAAGGTACAGAAGCTTTATACCAGAGTTGATTATCAGACAAGCCCGTTATTAAAGGATTCCAACGATGCAGCCATAGCCAACACGGAACTTTACAGTTATACCAACGATCTTATCAATGCAGATCAGAACCCAGGCTATTCGGCAATTCTTGAAAGTGGTAAAGAAGGATATCGCTATGATAAGTTCTTTGATGCGATAAAAGTGGCCAATGAGGACCAGTGGGACCGAACAGAGAATAATAGCAGCTCTTTCAAACCATTTGCTTTTATTAAAAAGCTCCTTTTTGGAATAACAGGAGGGGAAAAAGTATATCCAGCCTTACATAACAACCCGGACATAGAAAATAAGATCAATACATTGGATACCGCAAAAGATAATGCACTCCGTTCCGATCACGTCCGGCAATTTGCCATTACCTGGTATTTAGAGACAGAAGTGGCGAAATTGGTAAATGAAAATCAGGCAGGTGAAACAGAAAGCGCAACAGGAAATGAAAGCTACATGGATCAGATTTATGATCAGGCTCTGGCTAGTGCCATAAAAAAAGCGGAGAACTACTTAAAACCATTTTTTACTTATGACTTAGATAAGATCTATTCCATTGCCTGGGATAGTTCCCCAGATGGAGGAAAGGATAAAGACAATACAACGCTGAGTGTAGATTTAGAAGATGCTGGAGCTGGTTACTGCTACGGAATATCGGAATACCTCCCTTACGGAACCTATGTAGCCGTGGAACAGCAGCCCTTTAACAAGGAATTAGGAGATCTTTTTAACAAGCATTATAAAACTGATGCTCCCAAGGAGATTGAACTTCCAGTAGTCTATGAGGGTGGTAAGTCGGGATCAGACCAGACACCAGAGGTATTAAGCAGCTATTACAATTACAAATTGACAGATACCGCCTCACAGCTTTCTGCAAAATATCATATTCGTTTTAATGAGGAATGGCCGGGGGAAGCAGAGGATTTAAGAAAGTATGTAATTCGTGGACACAATTACCTGGGGAATTATGAAATCTATCCCTATGGTTTGGATCTTGATAAGCTTTCCGGATCGTCTTCTGGTGATCCTTCCGGAAAAGGACACTTTACCATCACCCAGGGCGAGACTGATCCGGTCAAGGATTACTATAATACTTTAGTTAATCCGGCAGAAGCCGGAGGTAATGAATCCAGTCACTATCTGGCCGACAATGAAAATTCCGGTAAGCGTACGGCAAACGGTACCACTTATGAGACAGATGGGATCGAAAAGATCTACCATTATGGATCGGTTTCGGAAAATAAGGAAACCAATGAGTCTGGAACAACCATGAAGGGGGTGCAGACCGCCTATGACGGAAAATACGCTTCTATGCTGGTACCGTGGAGTGTAACAGAACCGGCCAATGAAACAGCCGACACAGCACCCAATGGAAATGGCAGCTCTAGTTATAAAGGCTATGGTTACCGGAAGTTTAAAAATACCTTCTATTCAAGCCGATTACGAATTGAAAAATTGGATTCTGAAACAGGAGAAAATATCCTCCATAATGGAGCAGTCTTTGCCCTCTTTGCTGCTTCCAGAGAAGAGGGTGAAAATACGGACGGAAAGGTGAAATTTTATGAAACAGATACCCGGATCGGAGGCTCTAAGGAATTTTTAGAGGCAATGGGAGCCAGCGATATTATTCAGTCAGGCGAGTCCTATAGCGGGCTGGTTCCAGCCGGAAGCCCGGTCTGTGAAGAAGGAGAACAGGTAGTCCTTTCCGATGAACAGGGAAGAAGGACCGGACAGTTTGAGGCCTTTACGACTACCAGGGATGGGGCGCAGGCAAGGGAAGGAGATTTAACAAGTACCTCCTATCAGGATCAGAATACCGGCTATTTGATTACGCCCCAGCCCCTTGGAGCTGGAACTTATGTCCTGTGTGAGATCAAACCACCTGCCGGATACGTAAGATCCAAGCCGGTAGCCATTGAAATCTACTCGGATCAGATAACCTATTATCTTGACGGAAACCGGGACAGCCGGGTGGCTGCAGCCATCTATGAGGACAATAATCAGACTGGAGCTAAGGTAGAAGATACCGCCAGAATCTATATAGGAAATACTCCGGTACGTCTTGAAGTATCTAAGATTAAGGACTCTAATCATACCGTGACTTATAAAACGGATACCAGGCTTGAGGGGACGGAACTGGAATTGAAGCAGAAGTACGGAACTGAAAATTTAGAGTTCGCTTATAAAAACGGAACCTACTTAGGCTATGCTTGGTATAAAGGAACAATTGAAACCCTTCAGTCCAGAAAGGACGCCGGGGAGGATGTAAATCTGGTTTATGTAGATGGTGTTTTTGCCGGTTACGGTCTGATAGAAAGAACTTTGGATACTGATGATGATCAAAACCGCTATGTATCTGGGGCAAAGATGGCTCTTTACGATGCCATAACCATATCAGAGAGTGGGGACAGCGGAGATTACGGATACAACGGCGTGGAAGTGGCCAGAGACCGAAATAACAATGTTCAGTCCATAAAGGTATTAAAAGGTTATGCCGGGGCAACCGTTGAGTTTCTGAAAAAACAAGATCCGAAAGGAAGTCTTTCTGGGGAAACCGGGGACGGTACTTGGACCTATGAAACCATAGATCGAGATGATACCGATATCCTTTATTACTCTCTTGGAAACTTGACTGCAACCGAAACTGGAACTGATGGGAAACTCTATGGCTATGATCGGAATGGAAATAAGGTATTAGTGAAAAACCAGGAATCCATTTATATCCTCAAAGCTGGACAGCCAACGTTTGAACTAACCGGAGGGGATTTACTGGCGGTGAAATATAATTCCATTGATAAAAACTTTACCTTAAGCTCCGGTACGGTTGTGTATCATCTTGACAGTGATGGAAACAGGGATGCATATGTTAATCCGAATACCGGCATGGCTTACACAAAGGAAGGAAACAAGATTCTGGTATGGCCGGTGAAGATATCCCGGACACAGGGGGGAGCGGTTATTGCCAGAGAAAAGATAAAGACGTTTCGGATTGCCTCTATCCATGCTGATACAGATCAGGAATATATCACAGGAACCTATAACGGAAGCAGTCTGGTGAAAAGCATGAATCCAGTCCTGAATGGCAATGGACTTCCGGAATATTACCAGAAATCCGGGCAGACCTATAAAAAGGGAGATCCGGTCTATGACATTGACGGTGATTATGTCCGCTATCGGTATGATGATCTTCTAAATGCCTATAACGATGCTTCCTACAGCATAGACAACCAGAAAGGTATGGAGGATATCGGGCAGGAAGAAAACATCACGGACGATAAGAAACTCTATCACCGGCAGGGTGAGTCCTGGATAATGGAAAACACCTGGATAAGCGGAGAGAAGTATCCAAATGATCCTTTCCAGTCAGAAGGAACCGTGGGACAGGCAGATATGTTAAAAAGAGTGATTCCAGGAACTTATATTATAGAGGAGGTGTCAGCTCCCTCCGGCTATGTCAAAGGGATTCCGGAGGGAATTACCGTGACAGAGACCAAGGATGTCCAGAAAACCGGATTGGAAGATGAAAAAATTAAGGTAGAGATTGCTAAAACCGATGCAGCTAACAAACAGATATTGAACGTGATCAGTGACTACCAGTCTGGATTAACAGTCATTGAGCCAAAGGGAGCCTACAGCTACAACCAGGTATCCGGTGCCCACCTGGTTCTTTATAAAGCAAAACGGATTTATACCACGGACAGTGGCACCTATCCGAACGGATATTATCTGGTGAAAGCAGATAATACACCAGCAAAATGGACAGTGGAACGTACCTCGGATAATGAACCACTTACAGTGTCGGCCGATTGGATCACAAATGGAAACCCGAAATATTTTGAAGGAATCCCAGCCGGTGATTATATCTTAGAAGAGCTTGAGGCCGCAGACGGATATGTTCGCTCCTCTATGGAGTTGACCATCAAAGCAACAGGAGAAGTCCAGACGGTTAATTTAAAAAATGATCATACAAAGCTGGAAATTTATAAGTACTACACGGACAGTAAAGGAAATAAGGTTTCTCTCTCAAATGATCACGCAGCCGGGCTTTCTCTTTATGAAGCTAAAACAGACAGCAATGGGACAATATTAATGGAAAACGAAAAGCCGGTGTATGACCAGACAAAACGTGTAGATAAATGGACTACCGATGACTTAACGGAGTACACGGAGAAAACAGAAATCAGTTCCAACGTCATGGAGCGATTAAAAGCGCTTCTGGGACTATCGGATAATCAGTCCAGCTTTATTACGGATTTCGAAGCTGCCTACAAAGAAAAAGGACAGGAATTAACCTCCCTTACCTGGTACACAAAGAGCGGTGAGCGAACCGCAACCCTTACCGGAATCATTCAGGCTGGAAAAGGTGAGGGAATCGTGGAAACCTGGACCACTGATACAGGAAAAACCATCCGGATCACCATTTACCGGAATGTGAAAAATGGTTCTCTTGATTCCGATGGAAAGCTGCCTCTGATCTTTGAATATCAATTTAACTATAAAGAAAATGGTGGGATCAAAAGCTATGATACTTTAGAGGGAATGCACCGCCTGGATTATCTGCCTCTGAATGTAGAAAAGAATGGAAAGAAGATTGGGGCCTATGTACTGGTGGAGGAAACAGTGCCTAATGGGTTTGAAGCAGCCGATCCGAAGCCAATCGTCCTGAAAGAAACCGGGGATGTGCAGAGATTTAGCCTTGAAAATGAGGAAAAGTACATCAATGTCTTAAAGGTAGTGACAGATGGAATGGCAGAATATGCAGTTACCGGTGCCGAGCTTGCTTTATATCGTTCGGATGTTGAGGGGAATCTTTTAGAAGATGAAACACATTTGGTTGAGACCTGGATATCCGGATCAGACGGAACCTATACAGAAGAGGATCAGTTTAAGGGAGATATTCCTGCAGAACTTTCTATAGGAGATATAAAACCTCATAGGATTGATAAAACCTCTTATGGAACCTATTACATCGTGGAAACAAAGGCACCGGCCTATATGAAGAAAGCAGATCCGGTAAAGATTACGGTTGACGCAGAAAAAATACCATTTTATAAAGTGGTAAATACGCCTGCTATTGGAAAACTGGAGATAAAAAAGAAAGCCTCCGATACCGGGAAAGGATTGGAACATGCAAGATTTAAAGTGACAAATAAAGAGACCGGAAAAACCTGGTACATGGTCACTGGGTCAGATGGAGTGGCAGATCTTACCGGACTTCCGGTAGGTGAAGTCCAGACCAATGGAATTATAAAAGCCTATACCTATACGCTAGAAGAAATCTCCCCACCGGATTTTTACCAGATTTCCGGGGGAATCAAGAAATTCCAATTTGATGGGAAAGGGAACGGAAATGAAATACTTTATACCTGTGAAATTGAGAATAATCCAACAAATATTTACTTCAAGAAAACAAACTTTGACACCGGCATGGCGGTGGAAGGAGCGGAGATCGCAGTTTATAGGGCATTAGCTGTGAATGGAGAATATGAAAAGGACGGAGAATCCATAGCAACAGCCGTTTCGGGACCCAACGGTTTTACCCTGACAAAGAAGCTGTCAGCAGGACAGGTTTATATTATGGAGGAGTTAAAGGCTCCTGTTGGATACGTTCTTTCAGCGCCGGTGATCTTTACCGTAAATAAGTCAGGAACAGGAATCTTAAATGTATCCAATGATTTCAGTGTTTTAAAACTGGCAAGTGAGAATGGCACCATAGAAGCCCTAACCATAACCGGAAGAGTTCCGGTAAAAACCTACCTCACCTTAAAGGATTTAGACACCGGGACAGAGCTTCCATCCTTTATGGGAACAGGAAGTAGCCTTATCTTGACTGCTAATGATGGGATCACGGACGGGCATTTATATCAGATTACCGAGTATACCAGGTATTCAGACGGCCAGACAGAAAAATCCGGAAAAGAAACCAGACGGATCTATCTTGATGAACAGGGAACCTACTCGCTGCCTTCCAGAACTTATTTAGAGACCAGGCAGGAACTGACCGACTCTGAGGGAAATGTGCTGGCAGACTGGATCGTCAGTGATGATACCCACGATTACACCATAACCAATCCGGTCATGAAAGAAAGTCCGATTGCCAAGGTGACAAGCAGCGTTGGAGCGGATCACAGTGCAGTAAAGACAGGAAGCATCATGAAATACACAATTTTCTATACCAATCCATACAGTTACCCGGCAGATATAAAAGTAAAAGCAGTTCTTGAGGAGGGACTTGATTATTTACGCTCCACTTCCTATGGCGTTGAATTAAACGGAAACATCACATGGAATCTTTCCAATGTAGCTGGTCATGAAAGCGGAACTGTGGATGTGGTAGCTGTAGTTAGCGGAGAAAACGGAACGGAAGCCAAAGCAAACTTTATAATGACAGCCGGAGCGGTTACGAAAACCACGAACCTCTGGAATCCGATTGTCCCGGATGGCTCCATTAGTATCATTAATAAGCTGACTGGGACTGGAAAAAGCCAGGCTGATGCATTTACCTATCATGTGAAATTCACAGATCAGGCAGGAATGGTCTTAATTGGCTACCAGTCATTCACCGGCTCTGAAACAGGAAGAATCAAAGGCGAGGGAGACATTACCCTTACCGGAGATGGGTTTATTACCTTTTCCGGTCTGCCCTATGGAACCAGATATGAAATCACCAAAGTGGGAGCAGATGGATATGAACCGGGAGAGAAAATC
>SVDS01000001.1 GCA_015057715.1 Paenibacillaceae bacterium | reverse complement strand
ACAAAAACCCTGGTAAACACAAGGAATCCTTGTATTTACCAGGGTTCAAAATTAATGGAGACAACAGGATTCGAACCTGCGACCCTTTACACGTCAAGCAAATGCTCTCCCAGCTGAGCTATGTCTCCATACATTTATCGGTAAACCAAAAGCACCGGTTTCCTATCTCATGGGAAATCCGGTACTATAATTACATCGTCAATCGGAGTAACAGGATTTGAACCTGCGACCTCTCGGCCCCCAGCCGAGCGCGCTACCAAGCTACGCCATACTCCGTTTCCTGACACTCAGACATTATAGCAGAAAATTTCCAATTGGTAAAGTATATTTGTTGAAATATTTCAAAATTTAATATATGATGGAATAGACAAGACTAATCAGGAAGAAAAAAAGGTGAAAATAGATGAAACCAATCGTAAGCTTTGATATAGATATGACGCTGCTTGATCATAAAGACTGGTCGATTCCGGCAAGTGCGATGGAGACAATCGAGAAACTGAGGGAGAATTATACCATAGTGGTGGCAACTGGAAGAGACATGGATTCCATATTCAGTACTGCAATAAGGGATCAGATTCGGCCGGATGCAATTATTCACCTCAATGGAACCAAGGTCACTGTAGGAGAGACTGTAATATATGAACATTTCTTTGATAAAAATCTTTTAAAGCAGATTCTGTCCTATGCAAAGACTACACCTTACAGTGTAGGCACCACGGTAGGGGAATATGATTATTATGTAAACCCGGAGACAGTTGCAGAACATGACAGGAAGCTGTGGGGAGAATGCAGAAGAAATTTTGCAGATGCCGACAAGCTGGTACAACTTGATGTAAGAACCATGGCATATATCGGAGACGAAGCTGGTGCAAGAACCATGGAAGAGGAGTTCCCGGAGATCCACGTTCATATGTTTGCGGACAAGAAAGGTGCAGATGTAGTTGAGCGAAAGGCATCTAAGGCAGTGGGGCTTGCCAGACTTTGTGACTTTTATAAGATTCCTCTTTCCCAGACGATTGCATTTGGGGACAGCATGAATGATTATGATATTGTGAAGGCTGCGGGAATTGGAATTGCCATGGGCAATGCGATGGATGAGCTGAAGCGGGCAGCAGATTATATTACAGATGCCATCGATCAGGATGGAATTAAGAACGCCTGCCTTCATTTTGGACTGATCCGGCAGTAGGAGGTTTCATGGCAATACATTATGACATCATTATCATTGGAGGAGGGCCTGGCGGTTATACTGCCGCATTAAAGGCTGCTTCTTTGGGGTTAAAGACGGCCATTGTGGAAAAAGAAAAGCTTGGAGGAACCTGTGTGAACAAAGGGTGTATTCCAACTAAATCACTGCTCCATGCCGCCAGTAAATTTAAAGAGCTTCAAAACTGCGATGAGTTTGGCGTATCCACAGATTTTATCTCCTTTGATTTTAAGAAGATGCAGCATTACAAAAAAAACTCGGTGAAATCATACCGAAAAGGCATTACAGATTTAATTGAAGCGGAGAATATTACTGTTATCACCGGTACGGCTGTGATACGTAGAAATAAAACGGTGGAAGTGAGTGGTCCGGAAGGAAAAGATTTTTATTCTGCAGATCATCTCATAATAGCCACAGGAGCAAAATGTGCCATACCCAATATCAAAGGAGTGGATTTGCCGGGAGTGTTAACCAGTGAGAGGCTGCTTGCTTCAGATACCTGGAATTATGACCGCCTTCTGGTGATTGGGGGAGGTGTGATCGGAGTGGAGTTTGCCACCATTTTCAGCGCGCTTTGTTCCAATGTAACAATTCTTGAACAGAAAGACCATCTTTTGGGTCCCATGGATTTAGAAGTGTCACAGGCACTGGAAGAAGAGCTGAAGCAGAGAGGAATTACAGTTCACTGCCTGGTGAATATTAAGGAAATTAAAGAAGAGGAAGAACACGGACTTGCCTGTGTCTTTGAAATGAACGGGCAGGAACAGATCATTCGTACCAGTCAGATATTGATTGCAGCAGGACGGATTCCGTGCATAGACGAACTTCTGGGAGAAGATGTAAGCTTAGATATGGAGAATGGTCGCTTAAAAGTAAATTCAGAATTTCAGACCAGTGAGCCCGGAATTTATGCCATCGGAGATGTGGCATCAGATATTTTGCTGGCTCACGTTGCTGCTGCACAGGGAACCTATGTAGTGGAAAAGATTGCGGGGATAGAACATACCATCCGCCTTAGCGTTGTACCAAACGGAATGTTTGTGAAACTGCCGGTGGTTCCCAGCTGCATCTATACAGAGCCTGAGATTGCATCGGTGGGAATTACCAGAGAATTGGCCATTGCAAACAATATGAATGTGCGCTGTGGCCGTTATTCCATGCGTTCCAATGGAAAATCCATTATTACCAGCAGGCAGAACGGATTTATTCATCTGGTATTTGAGGAATACTCCGGAACTCTGGTGGGAGCCCAGATTGTCTGTCCCAGAGCAACGGATATGATTAGTGAGATGGCAACCGCAATTGCAAACGGGTTAACGGCCAAACAGCTCCGGCTGGCCATGCGCGCCCACCCCACATACAGCGAGGGCATTACGGAGGCAATAGAAAACTATTTTGAAACCAAAGGAGAAGCAAAGCAATGATAAGTGAAAGACTGCAACAGTTAAGAGACTTAATGGCAGAGCGCCATATGGACGCTTATATGATTCCCACCTCTGATTTTCATGAATCAGAATATGTAGGAGAATATTTTAAAGCCAGAGAATTTATGACAGGCTTTACCGGTTCCGCAGGAACTGCCGTAATCACAAAAGATGAAGCAGGTCTGTGGACAGACGGCAGATATTTTGTTCAGGCAGGAAAGCAGCTTTCCGGCACTGGAGTAGAACTGAGAAAGATGGGAAATCCAGGAGTTCCTGAAATTCTGGAATATTTAGAAGCAGTACTTCCAGAAGGCGGAAAACTGGGCTTTGACGGACGGGTTGTAAATTGCCGTCAGGGACTGGATTTTGAAGAAAAGCTGGCAGATAAACATGTGACTCTGGCATATGAAGAGGATCTTGTGGACCAGATCTGGAAGCAGCGTCCCCAATTGTCAAAAGAGCCGGTCTGGATTCTTGAAGAGAAGTTTGCCGGTAAATCAGCAGCTGAAAAAATCTGTGATTTAAGAGAAGAAATGAAAAAAGAGAAAGCAACTGCTCATATTCTCACCTCACTTGATGATATCGTATGGCTTTTGAATATCAGGGGAAATGACGTAAGCTGCAATCCGGTTGTTCTTTCCTATGCAATGGTGACAATGGAGCGTTTTTACCTGTTTATAAATGAAGAAACCTTAAATGACCAGGTAAAGGCTTATTTAAAAGATCTTTCTGTAACGGTGCGCCCTTATAATGATATCTATGCTTCTGTCAGCCAGTTAAGAGATCAGAGAATTCTCCTTGAGACAGGAAGAACGAATTACGCCATTGTAAAAGGGATTGATTCTTCTAACCGGATCATTGACCGTATGAACCCTTCTGTACTGGCAAAGGCAATTAAAAACCCTGTTGAAGTGGAAAATATGAAAAAGGGTCATATAAAAGACGGAACAGCCATGGTGAAATTTATTTACTGGCTGAAGCACAATGTAGGTAAACAGGAGATCACCGAGATCAGTGCTCAGGAATACTTAGATAAGCTCCGTTCTGAGCAGGAAGGTAATTTAGGAATCAGCTTTGACACCATCTCAGCTTATGGATCCAATGCCGCCATGTGTCATTATAAGGCAACCTCAGAAAGCAATGCTGCCATTGAACCAAGAGGACTTTACCTGGTAGATTCCGGCGGTCAGTATTATGAGGGAACCACTGACGTGACAAGAACCATTGCGGTAGGCCCCCTTACCGATGAGGAACGGGAGCATTTTACACTAACAGTCATCAGCATGCTCCGTCTGGCTGCTGTAAAGTTCCTGTATGGCTGCAGAGGGCTGACACTTGACTATGTTGCCAGAGAACCATTCTGGAGCCGTGGAATTAACTTTGATCACGGTACAGGGCATGGAGTTGGATATCTTCTCAATGTTCATGAACGTCCCAATGGTTTCCGCTGGCGTATGGTTGCCGAGCGTCAGGATAACTGTGTTCTGGAAGAAGGAATGATCACTTCCGATGAACCTGGAGTTTATATTGAGGGAAGCCACGGAGTAAGAACCGAAAACATGATTGTATGTAAAAAAGCGGAATTGAATGAATATGGTCAGTTTATGGAATTTGAACCTCTGACTATGGTGCCTATTGATTTAGAGGCGTTAGATCCGTCACTGATGACAGAACGGGATAAAACACTTTTAAATGATTATCACAAAAAAGTTTATGATGCGGTAGCTCCTCATCTGACAGAGGAAGAAGCTATCTGGCTGAAAGAGCAGACCAGAGCAATATAAAAAAACAGGCAGGACCTTAGTGATTTAAGGTTCTGCCTGTTTTTTTATGTCCGTTTTCGCCCTGAGCCGCAATAAAATTGGAAAAACCGCTTCCAGATCTTCCAGGCTTAATTCATTTAAAATTGCCGCGGCCTCCCTGTAAAGAGTCTGCTCTTTTTTTTCTGTATTAAAAAACTCAATGGGAGTAAGTTCAAGATAATCACAGATTTCAAAAAACTGTTTCATGGATGGCATAGAACGTCCTGAAGAAATACCTTGAATATAGCTTTTATTCTTTCCCAGATCTAGGCTCATCTGATATTCCGAAATATTTTTCTTCAGGCGGAGTTCTGTGATTCGGTTCCTGACAAATTGTTCATTCAACATTATCACCTCTTGGTTTATCATAAAGGATATTTTAACCAGACATTACGTATTATATGCGTAATAATGCTCTAAAAACAAGTTGCATATACGGGTGAAAAGCGTTATCATGTATGATATACATATAGAAAAGACGGGTAATAAAGGATTCCGTGAGGTACAGGGGGAAGTATCATGACAGGAAATTCAGAAAGACAATTAGAAAGTGAGAGTAAGGGAATCATACAGGAGTCTTTCCGCTTCAGCCAGGCAGAGCAGCTGTACGGAAACATGAGTTTTTTTACTGACACTGTATTGTTCGAGTATTCCTATCCAGAGAAGCGGCTGTATCTTTCAGCTAATGCAAAAGGCCAGATTAATTTACAGGCATTTGAGCGTTTTTTTATAAAGCACAGAGATAATGCACCCAATGAAGGGGAGATGCGGTCCTTCGAATTCAGTATGGCAAAGAAAGGGGAACCATTTCACTGGTGCTGCTGTAATTTAACCGCTATCTGGGAAGACAAAAAGACTGCTCCGCTTAAGATGATCGGCAAGCTTCAGGATATCAGCGGATCAAAGGCGCGAGAAGAGCAACTGCTTTTAAAGTCTTTAAAAGACGGATTGACCGGAGTTTACAACAAATCAGCCTTCGAATACCGGGTCGATGAGCTGTTAAAAGGCGACTCAGAAAGCTGGCTGTGCATGATTGACATTGACAATTTCAAAGAAATTAACGATTCCTACGGCCACCCCACAGGAGACCGCATTCTTATGAAAGTCGGCGGAATGCTCTGTGATCTTTTCCCGGAGCCGGATCTGGTAGGCAGAGTCGGCGGCGATGAATTCGTAGTATTTACCTCCGAACCCGATGTGTACAAGCGGGCGGAAAAGCTGTTAAAGCGGGCAAAGAAATCGGTACCGGAAGGGGAAGGACGCCTTTCTGTCAGTATCGGAATCGTTTCCAGCACTGGGAAGAAGGAAGAGAACTACCAGAGGCTTTTTTCACAGGCGGACCGTGCCATGTATTATGCCAAGCAGGCAGGTAAGAACCGAATTGCCTCTTACCACGACAATATCTGGCAGGTAAAGTAAGATATAATAAGATAAATAAAGATCAGGCAGGAGATAGTGATCCTGCCCTTTTTTAGTATTTCAATTTATATAGAATCCGGTTCATCAGGAAGATCCACCAAAATAAAATTGTGGTTTATGGCAGGGAGAATCCTGTCAATTAAGTCGGCCGTTTTCATTTTCAGGCTGCTGGTATTGATGCAGGGATGGCATCCGAAGAACTCAAAAGACAGCACATCTTTGTCAATAAGGAGCTGAACTTTGTTGTCTCGATCATTCATAAGTCCAAGAACAGAAACAGAACCGGGGGTGATATCAAGAAACTGAATCATAAACTCCGGATCGGCAAATGAGAGCCTGGAGGAGCCGATTTGTTTTGAAAGGCAGGCAGTACGGAATTTCTTTTTTCCTGGCAGCAGGAGCAAATGAAATTCCGTCTTTTTTGCATTACAGAGAAATAAGTTTTTGCAGATATCAATGTTTAACAAAGTATCGACTTCCCGGCAGGCATCAATGGTTGGGAGTGGTTCGTGGTCAAGACGTTGATAAGGAATTTTAAGCTGGTCTAAGAGATCATAGGTGCGAGTCTCCTTTTCCAATCGGTTCGAAGAATTTGCGGGACGTCCATTGTAAAGTGTTTTATCTATATAGAAGCCGTTGTCTGCATCAGTCATTTGTCAATTCTTCCTTTTCTCTTTTTGAATTATTATAAACGCCGATGGGGAAAATGCAATAGTTTTTCAATAAACAACGGAATTCGGTGGTTTTATGGGGAAGAATATACTATAATAGCTTTTGATAGCAGAGAAGAAAAGGCGGATTAATGAAATGATAGATAATCGTTTGAAGAAAGAAAAGTTTCGTATAGAAGGTAAAAAGCCGGCGGCAAAAACGGAGAAGAAAGATTTTGCCAGTGATAATAAGGGGAGAGCGGGGGCACCAAACGGAAAGGCGATAAGCGGGAAGAAGCCGAGAGTGGAAACGACACGGAGTGAGAAGATGTACAGCGGGAAGGGAGAAAATGGAAAGGCGCAGTATGGAAAAGAGCAGAATGAAAAAACATTTTCCAGAACCGCACAAAGTGATAAGAGGCAAGATGGAAAGACCCGAAATGATAGAACTCATAATGATAAGACAGGAAATGATAAGATAAGAAATGATGAGAGGCCAGGTAATAAATTTCACAAGGAACGGGGCCAGGGGAATTCGTCTCAGTGTCCGGTTTATAGAAGATGTGGAAGCTGTCAGCTCCTTCATCTGCCTTATAAAAAACAGTTGGAGCAGAAACAAAAAGACTTAGAAACGCTGCTAAAGCCTTTTTGCCGTCTGGAGTCTATGATTGGGATGAGTGATCCTTATCATTATCGTAATAAGGTACATGCCGTATTTGACCATGATAGAAAGGGAAATCCTATTTCAGGTGTTTATGAAGCCAATTCTCATATTGTTGTTCCTGTGGAAAGCTGTCTGATTGAGGATCAGAAATCAGATGAAATTATCGGAACTATCAGGGGAATGCTCAAATCGTTTAAAATCCGCACTTACGATGAGGATACAGGATATGGTCTGCTTCGCCATGTTTTAATCCGCCGGGGTTTTGAGACTGGTGAGATTATGGTCGTGCTTGTAACAGCTTCTCCGGTATTTCCTTCAAAGAATAATTTTATTAAGGCGCTGCGGGAACGCCATCCGGAAATCACCACTGTAATACAAAACTTAAACAACAGGGGAACCAGTATGGTGCTTGGAGATAAGGAGAATGTGCTCTATGGCAAGGGATATATCGAAGATGTTCTCTGCGGATGCCGTTTCCGCATATCCTCCAAATCCTTTTATCAGGTAAATCCGGTGCAGACAGAGGTTCTTTATAAGAAGGCCATAGAAGCGGCGGGGCTGACCGGAAAAGAAAGGATCATTGATGCTTATTGCGGGATCGGAACCATCGGAATTGTTGCCAGCAGTCATGTAAAAGAAGTAATTGGTGTGGAATTAAATAAGGATGCAGTACGTGATGCAATTGAAAATGCAAGACTAAATCAAATAAAGAATGCAAGTTTTTATTGTAATGATGCAGGAAAATTCATGTTCAATATGGCAGAATCCGGAGAGCATGTGGACGTGGTGTTTATGGATCCACCAAGAAGCGGTAGCACGGAGGAGTTTATTGATTCTGTATCTAAAATGCGGCCGGATAAAGTGGTGTATGTGTCTTGCGGGCCGGAAACGTTGGTTCGGGATTTAGAGTATTTTAAGAAAAAGGGGTATGAGGCGAAGAAGGCGTGGGGGGTGGATATGTTTCCCTGGACGAACCATGTTGAAGCGGTGATAATGATGACGTATTGTGGTTTGGATAAGAAAAATAGGGGTTAGACCACAAGATGTTGTGGTTTTTGAGCGAAAAACGAGCAAAAAATGGGGCTAAAAAATGCAATTTTTAGCCCCGTTTTTTTGGCTCTTCCACGGATGACATAGGGGAGTTAAAGGTATAATCTGTCCAAATTGCTATTATAGATAGGGAAAAGGATAGCTTGTCAGAGAGAATGCTTGAATGGCATTCAAGAAGTCAGCGGTTCGAATCCTCCTTCTGCTTAAACAATAAGCTACAGACATGAATTTATTTTAACTTATATGAAGGGGACACTTGGTAAATCAGGGGTAGATATTAGTAATGAGAATGTGCCTTATTTTTTTCCATTTTCATAACTGTGTACATTATTGAAGATATGTGAAATCGCTATTTGACAACATAATCTTCAAATATCTGTTATAAGTGGCAGATAGGATAAAGATATTTAATGGAGCAATAACCTGATTTACATTATGGTAAAGAATCTGAAAATGAAATACTGAATTATGATTATTTAATTGAATAATTTAACAATTTATCATAAAATGAAATAAAGTATTATAGTTATTTATTTGAGGTCGCTAGAAAAACACATTTAAAAAGGGTGATATGGTTGGAATTGATTTGCAAGAGGGGTAACCCTGACTAAATTATACTAGGAGAATCAAATGGCGAATTTATATGATGAAATCAGTTTAAGTTATTGGGAAAAACATAAAAAGAAAATTGGATTATCTAAATCATATTCATGTTTTCATGATGGATATGTTTACGGGGATGAGATGCAATACAAAAGTATTGAATTTGTACATAAGCAAAATGGAAATGAAGAAGTTATTAAAGGCATAAACGACGGACCCAAATGGGCATATTTCAAATTAGTGGAAAAAGCTTGTTCTTTATCATCTAAGACTCTTAGTAATTTTATAAATAATCAGGCTGAGAAATTTCGTATATACACAGAACAGCAGGTTGCAACATTTACAAGTCAGCAAAGAAACAGTACTAGAATTAAGGATGATAGCTGTATTATTACTGTCAATAACATAGATTATTATGTAGCTAACAATTTAAAGGTATGCGAATATTTTAATAGTGCGTCAAAGAACATTGATTCTACTAATTTGAATCAATGGTATATAAGAATATATTTTGATTCAGATGTAATAAAAAGTATGAATGACCGCGACGAATTAGAAATTGTTGCTGATGTTGAAGCAACAGTATTCGTTTTAAACGTCCAGAAGAAACTATTTGTTGGAGACACAAACTCAAAATCAGCAGTAGCATCTAATAATACAATAGTAAATGTTGACTACGCAAAACTTAATATAGAGAAAAAGATGATTGGAGATCTTGGAGAGGCTATTGTATTAAATTATGAAAAGCAAAGACTTACAACAGAAGGTTGTCCTAGTCTTGCGGAGAAAATAGAACATTCGGCTTTAGAAAAGGGTGATGGTCTAGGATACGATATTATATCCTATTTGAGCGACGGAAAACCTTTGTATATTGAGGTTAAGACAACAAAGCAAAATAAACCAGCAGATTTTTATCTTTCAAAGAAAGAAAAAGCTGTAGCAGATCAAATGTTTAAAGAAAATAAAAAATATAAAATCTATAGAGTATACAATTTGAATCTACATACAGGAAAGGGAGACTTAGTAATTTATGAAGCTCCATTTGATGATAATCAATATAATTTGGAACCAGAGAATTGGTTGGTTCGAATTAAATAGTGAACAGATTACTACGTAAAAAGAGATATGTAGGAAACAAGCAAGTTTATTTGAGATTGTGGAATTACAATGCAAAATATTCATGGGGATGACATTTCGTGAGGAATATGCAAGTGAGAAAAGTACAAAGACAAGCGTGTATTCCATTACTAGAGCAAAATTTATGCGACTACATAAAATAAACAAAATGTAATTTGTTAAATAATCCGAACTGCCAATTATATTTATGAGGTAAAGTAAGCGAGTAACAGACAAATTTGATTAGCTACTTTTATGGAGGAAACAACTATGGAATTTTTTAGTAATCTATTTAAAAGTTCATTTGAGAATTGGATTGAAAATGCCTCAGATGAGGAACTTGCTGATGGCTATGAAGAAAGAAGGCAACAATGGATGAAAGATGGCTTTGGGGGAAATGGTGAGAAGACCCCTGAAATGAAGAAAATTAACAGTGAAATGAGTAGACGAACTGCAGAAAAGTGGGAGAAAGACCCTAAACGAAATACTGATCCAAACTTTCGTTGGACTGATGCAAATCGATGGGATAAAGATTAAGCAAATTCCAATTTGTAGGGGCATGAATTTCATTATATTTAAAATGCAATACATGTCTTTAATTAATATAATGTTAAGGAGATAACGCTAAAATGGAAGACTATACGAAAGAGCAAATTGAATTAGCACATCAAAACGTTCAGCAACTAATTCATATTGTACATAGTTTAGAACAGACTTTTAAAGGAAGACATTTTACTTTGGATGGGCATCTGGTTGGTTCGATTGGAGAAGTTTTAGCGTCCTATCATTATGGTATAAAATTATACGAAGCATCTACAGCAATACATGATGGTGAAGCGCTAGACGGAAGAAAAGTACAAATTAAAATGACACAAGGGGATACGATAGTTATATCAGAAAGACCAGATTATTTAATTGCACTTTATATGGATCGAAAAACGGGAGAAGTGCAGGAAATCTATAATGGACCTGGGGAAATTCCTTATATGAAATCTTATGAATATAAAAAGCATAATAACAGGTATATGTCTGTTTCGATGTTATGCAGAGAGGATTCTGGGATTACATTAAATGAACGAATTCCAGTTATACATGAAATAAGAAAATTAAAAAAACCCTTCCATAAAGTCAGAAATAGTAAGAAACATGGTTTAATGCCTACGACTGATACTGGGTATATTAATAAAAATAATCAAGAGAATTGTGGGATAACAGGATTAGAAGGAACTCATTCTGGGCAAAAACTCTATCAGATGAAGTGTAGAGAATGTGGCTATTCTTATGAAGCAAATGGCTGTGATATATGGTTGCGTAGGTGTTCAAAGTGCCAAGCTTGAAAGTGTGATAATTAGAACTCTCCATTATATTTAATATTGGTATTGCATTACAAAAACAAGGTTAAAAAAGGAGTTTTTTCTGCTAAAGAACATACTCCTTTTTTTATGCCTTTTATAGTAGATAAAACAACGAATAAATGCGTGAACTGAACATGGATACTAATAGTTGCAAAAGGCTTTTATAGAGCAGTTGAATAATATACTGTAGACGCTGATACATGTCAGTTGGCTCAACCTGAACTGACCATGTATTGAATATCTGTGAGGAGTAACAATTCATATTTTCTCTAAGTATTTAGTAAAAAACAGTTGAAAGGAGTAATTCCAATGTACAGAAAAGAAAATAATAAGTCGAAATCTCGCGTTATCTTGCGGCCTGCCACTTCTGGTGAGACAGGTCTTTTTTATGCCTTATCCAATGATCTGGATGAAAAGCTTGGAACTGTCGGTCACTTGCGGATTGATTTTGGCAGTAACGGACATGAGTTCTGGCATACCTGGTGGCCACGTGATTATGAAAGACCATATAGCTCTGCTTTTGAATCCGATTTAAAAATGGTAGTGGATGCTCTGCGGGAAGACGGTCCGCTGGAAAGTTTCAGTGCCATGCAGAAATATTGCTCCGCACACGGCGGAAAAATCGAGGGTAGCTTGCAGCAGAATTACGGGTATGTCATGGAAACGGAGCATTTCCGCTACTGTCTGCGCTGCAATCCTGCTTTCGGGGATTACCAGGCATACTTAACGGTATATGACTTGCAGGTACAGCATATGAACTTAAAACAGGAAGCTGCTGTGCCGAATGAAACGGCAGAGCAAATTAATGAACATGAAATTAAAATGGGAGGAATGTAACATGGTGAAACATCCAGAATGGCTTAAGTTTATGAAGGAACAGTATCCATCCGGTACGCGTATCAGGCTTATCGAAATGAATAATTTCTATTCTCCTGTGCCGCCCGGTACTGAAGGAACAGTCAATTTTATTGATGACCAATGTCAGCTCCACATAGATTGGGATAATGGACGCACTCTTGCCCTTATCCCCGGCGAGGATCGGTTCTGTGTGATTCAAAAGCAGCTTCAGACATTGAAGCTATATATGCCACTTACCGTCAGACTCTATGAGAAGAACGAATGGGGAGATACGGAGAATGAACAGGTGGTGATTGATAACCGAACTGTACTGGCTCATGAAAATGACATTCTTGCGGCTCTTTTGAAGGCGCGGTTGCCACTGGAAGCGGAGCGCGGTCTCATGGAATATTATGATGAGGATGACAGTATCAACAGAAATGTCCAGTCCTATGTCTTTACGGTAGAACCAGTTAAAGGCAAATTAATGGGAGTAGCTGAGTGCCGGGTACATGGTGAGCTGACCGCAGAGGAACTTGATCTACTCAAAGAGACAATCATCGGTCAGGCTGCAGACGGATTCGGAGAAGGGTTCGAGCAGAGGCCGATTAAAACTTCAGCTGGAGAAATCTATGTTAGCTTATGGAACGGCGGCAATGGCTGGAGTATAATGACGCAGGAAGAACTGGAACAGGGGCAGAAGATGGGCGGTATGCAGCTTGGATAACCAGTCTCACATAAAAATAATATTTAATATGCGTTCTTTGGTTTCAATGGAAACCGAGAGACGCTCTTTTTTTTACAACCTATTAATAACTTAATTAAAAATGGGCGCTGTCTTTGAAAAAAAGATGGTGCCTTTTTTATTTTCATCGAAAGGAGTGCAAAGTATGAATCAAAATACAAAACCAACAGAAAGAAAAGGTACGGGAGCAACCAGTTTACCCAAACGCTATGGTGTCTCACTGCCACAGGATCTCTCACGTTGTGATGGTTGCCCATACCCCCAAGTCGGTTTTATCTGCTGGAGTCCAGATGGAACCTGTATGAAAACGGATGTTGATGCGATCAACCGCCGCAGCAAGGGCAGGTGAATAAATGAACAGCATTATCAGCTGGGTGGGCGGAAAGAAGGCGTTGCGAGAGTTGATCTATCAGCGAATGCCCAAAGAGTTCGGACGTTACATTGAGGTTTTCGGCGGTGGTGGATGGGTGCTTTTCGGGCGTCCCATGGATACTGCCATGGAGGTGTATAACGATTTCAACTCCGACCTGGCAAATTTGTTTAAGTGTGCAAAGGAGCAGACCCTTGACCTGGTTCGGGAGCTGAACTTTCTTCCTCTGAATAGCCGGGATGAATTTAGTGTACTGCGCAGGTATCTCTCAAAGGAGGAATTTACCAGCGAGTATCTTTCAAAGGAGCTGGAGCTTGCCGAACGTCACCTTCCTCCCCCGGATTATGAGGACATACGCCAGATTCTTACGGAGCAAGCGGTAATGAATGACGTCAAGCGTGCTGCAGCCTTTTTCAAACTCATTCGCTATAGCTACGGAAGCGGCTGTACCAGTTTTGGCTGTCAGCCTTTCGATATTCGAAAGACTTTCCATCTGCTATGGCAGGCTAACAATCGTTTAAGGGACACAGTTATTGAAAACAAGGACTTTGAAGATCTCATCCGGCAGTACGACCGGGAGAATGCCTTCATTTACTGTGACCCTCCCTACTACCAGACAGAAGGACATTATGCGGTAGAGTTCAGAAAGGAAGATCATTATCGCTTGCGGGATACGCTGACAGTCTGCAAGGGTAAGTTTTTGGTCAGCTACAATGACTGCGAATTTATTCGGGAACTATACCAGGACTTTCACATTGAAGCAGTTAGTCGTCTTAACAATCTGGCACAACGCTATGACAACGGAAGTGAATACGCGGAGGTATTCATCTCCAACTATGACACTGGGGAACGGCTGAGAGATAGGCCATTACAAATGAATCTTTTTGATCCTGAACTTTTTTTCAGTGAGTCTTAACCGGAAAAAACAAATATAAAGGAGGAACTTATTTTGAAAATTATGAAAACAAAAGCGGCAGTCGACCACCATGGGCTTCTGACTATTCCTGTGATTCCTGCCGGACTTACCCCTGGTGAACAGGTTGAAGTGGTGCTTGCATCCAGGGGAGATGAAGCAGCTCCACTTCTTTTACTTACGCAGGCAGGGATTGAAGTTGCCATACCACTGTGCACTCTGCCGGAGGAGGATACGTTGGATGAGAAGGATGAACCAGAGGATGAGGACGGTCTGAATCTTCCCGGAGAGGTGCTGGAGGGGGCGGAGATTTCTGCCGACAGTGATCTGGAAATCATCTGCGGCGATGGTGCTATTGTTATTTTAGCCTCGGATATTTTGAACCGTCTGCCGGAGGAACTAGCTGGGCTCTTTCAGGAGCTTGGCATTCACCCTGATACCATTCGAGAGGTAATGAGAAAGGATGGGTTTTAATATGAAGCCTAAAAACACATACCGAATCATTGACTGCAAGGGCCGTGTGCTGATTCCAAAAGAGATGCGCTCAGCGTCTGGATTGGACTATGGCGATATCGTAAAGATGAATGTCCGACAGGGTGCGGTCAGTATTCAAAAGGTGGAGCTCATCGAGGTGGGAGACCAGTCCCCGGAAGCGGTGGAAGCCTTCGTCCGTGCAGCCATTAAGCAAATGCCAGATGGCACACGTCTTGGACTGATTGGTGAATTGACTGAGCTACTGAAGCAGCGGAAGGAGGATTAAGTTATGGAAGAAAATATGCTTTTTACCCCGCTGGATTGCCAGCAGATCGGATATGACTTTTCTATTGCCGGCAAGGTTGTCATTCTTCGCGGTGCCTCTCTGCCCGAAAATAATAGAAGTGCAAAAAATCAACTGTATTTTTGTACCGGAGGTTTCGGCAGCAAGCCCAATCCCAATGGACGGGCGGTCTTTGCCGTGTCTCTGGAAAACGGGGAGCAAACCCGCTGGAACCGCAGCGATATCATGGGCATTGCAAAGCCGGAAATTCTCACAGACCATGCCAGGCTCCAGCTTAGTCAGATACGCCCGGCAGGAGCGCTGGATTTAAAAAGCCATCAACCTCAGTACAGCGGCTATTGTTTTCTGCCAGATGGTCGCTACACCTCCGGCGTATGGCTTTGCAGCCAAAAGGAAATGCAGGAATTTATAGAAATGCAGATGGATTACCAGCATAGAATTATGATCTGCGACCGGAATGACTTCTGCGTATTTGAGATGCAGGAGGGAAAGCTCCTTTATCCGACACAGGAAATGCTGGAAGCACATCAGAAGGAACAGGAGCAAAATGGCGGCATGGAGTTTAAGCTATGAAGATTACATACTTTAATTGCTTTTATCAAAAAAATGAAAGGAAGGTACTCTCATGACAGATAAAAAAAAGAAGAGGGTCGGCGTGCTTGCCATACTCCTTCTATTCCTGCTGCTTGGCGGCGTTTTTTTTATTTATACCCAGGAGCGTCCGGAATTGTTTATACCGAAGGATGAAATCATTACTCGTGGTGAATTTGCCGCAATTTTAGTGAGGGACATTCCGTTAGATACGTCAGATCCCAAAAAGGATACAGCCAGCTTCCCGGATATCCGCGGTCACTGGTCGGAGAAGTATATTGAGGCACTCATCAATGCGGGGATCATTGATCCTGCTGATTATCCGGATGGATTTAAACCAGATGAACCAATTACCCGTGCAGAGATTATTAAGATGCTGGTGCGTATCAGCGGAAGGGATGAGGAAGCCAAGAATACCAAAGGCCACAGTGGATATGACGATGACAAGGATATCAAAAATAGTGACAAGGGCTACGTCATAATCGGTAGGGAGGATGACATTATTGGAGATGAGGCTGGCGGTAAATTGAAGCCGAATAAACCAATCACCAAGGGCGAAGCAGAGAAAATGATTAATAAGACAAAGCCGCTGCCTATTCCAACCGCTGAAATACCTAAACCAACTCCAGAGCCCACTATGCCTGTTCCGGTGGAGTCTACGCCAATGCCGGTGGAGCCTACGCCTGCGCCAGAGACGCCTACACCTACACCAAAACCAAAACCAGGACGGGATTCGGATGAACGCGGTGATTCCGGAGATAACTCCTATTCCTATCCAGATGTGCAGGTGCGCTTTGAGTTTCCCGTCACCGCTCATACCGATACTGAAATTAAAATCATGCCGGTATGGAAATACATGGAGAGTTTTTCCTGGTCATTGACGAAAACTGCTGCGGATGGCTCTGAACAGCCAATGGAGCTTGCTGGTATTGGCACTCTCGGTCTGGAGGGAGGAACGCTTCAGTTTAAAGAACCAGGGAAATACACCCTGACCGCAGCTGCAAAAAATGTCAGAGGAAAAGAAACTCTGCTGGCTAAAACAGTGACCATTTACCCGACGATTGACCTGACTTTTGCCCTGCCTGAAACGACTCATATAGACAAATCCGTTACGCTGGACTATTCGTTGGAAGCACTCTATGGATATGACATTGTGTGGACGGCAGAAAAGGATGGAGAAGCGGTCCAGCCAGCCGATATTCTGGACGGTAGTCTCTCTAATCAGGGAGGCAGCTTTGTCTTTAAAAGCAAGGGCACATACACTCTTACTGCCACGGTCATGGATGAAACCGGGCGCATCTTTATCCATACGGAAAGAACAAGAGTCTATCCCATAGCGGAGATTGCATTCACGCTTCCAGAAGTGTCTCACACCGATACCGCCTTAGAAGTTACTGCAGCACGAACGAATGCAGATGGATTACCTGTGGTCTGGAGCTTAATGAAAAACGGTGAATCGGTTCAAATCAAAGACGAGCTGGAAGGTTCCCTGACCAATGCGGGTGGAAAGATTCGATTTAAGGACAAGGGCGTGTATCGGATTACCGGAACGCTAACGGATGAAACCGGAAGAGTCTTTGATGATACGCAAACTATTATTATTTACCCGGTAGGCTCCGTAGGTTTTTACCTGCCAGAAATTACGCACACGGACAAGAGTGTTCAGGTAGAAGCTACATTCCAGAATCTTGGGACTTCTGAAATCCAGTGGTCACTAACCCGAAACGGTGAAGACATCACTCTATCTGATTATATTGAAGGAACGCTGACCGATAAAAACAGTACCGTCCGCTTTAAGAAAAAGGGAGATTATGTTTTAAAAGCCGCCTTTACAGACCCTGCCGGACGCAGCTACAGCTATACCTCACCCATTAAGGTTTATCCGGTTCCAGGTATAACCTACCAGCTGCCGGAAACAGCCCATACGGATACCCCCGTTTCTGTGATCCCCAAAACCATGGATTTGGATGGCTTAACTGTGGAATGGCTGTTAGAGAATAGCTTTGGATTCCAGAATCTTGCGACTTATATTGATGGTACGCTGACAAATAGCGGCGGCACCGTCCGCTTTAAGCATGCCGGAGTTTATGAGCTCATTGCAAGAATCACCGATGAAACCGGGCGTGTATTCCTGTATGAAACTGGAGGAAAAATCGAAGTACTTCCGGTACTGTCTCTTTCTTTCGAACTTCCGGAAGCGACTCACACTGACCGAACGATTGACCTGCGCACCCGCGGTAACAATAACACACTGCCGATAGAATGGACACTTACAAAGGATGGAAATCCTGCGGAACTTACCAATGCATTGGAGGGCAGCCTGAATGCCTATGGCGGGAAAATACGTTTTAAAGAAGTAGGATTTTATACCCTGACTTCTTCTATGACGGACGCTTTGGGACGAACCTTCTCCTATAGTGCCAGTACTACAGTCTATCCAGTTCCTACGGTTACACTAAATGTACCCCTCATCTGGTATACAGGTGAAGCCGGAACGGTCACCGTTACCGGAACGGATCTGGAGAATCTCACTGCCAGCTGGAAGATTAATCGGGACGATGAAGGCTTGGAGCCTTATGAAATCTACGCTTCCGGAACCCTTACCAGAATGGGCGGTACAATTACATTCCCTGCAAAGGGGAAGTATCAGCTGATTTTGACAATGACAGATCCTGCCGGCCGTACCTACGAAAGAACCCAAAGCTTTACCGTATACCCAATCCCTGATATGAAGATAAGTATACCAGTATTGACCTACAGCAAAGATTCTATTGCGGTCAATGCCACAGGTTCCGAGCTGGATAATATGAGTATAGTATGGCTCCTTTCAGTGGATGGCGGCGCAGCAAAGTCCTATACCCAGCATGCTGATGGCTCTCTTTCTGCTGATGGCGGAAATCTGCATATCTCTACAGACAAAACAATAGCTGTAAAGCTGGTGGCAGAGGTAACTGATTCCAACAGTCGGAAATTCACCTTTACTTCCAATACCGGAACTATCAAGCCCATTGCCAGCTTCCCGTTTACAGTTCCATCTAACGTTCACATTGGTTCTGGTTTTCTAGTATCCCTGCCGTCAGCTACCGGACTGGACGGTAGAATCCTTTCGTGGTCATTAACAAAAGGAGGCGGTACCGCCAGCTATACCGGAAACCTATCTAACAGCGGAGGTAATATTTCTATCAATGTCACAGGAAGCTATGTCCTGACTGCCAGCACTACAGACAGCATGGGCAGAACCTTTAGCTATTCCCAGAGCTTTGCGGTCACTAATAATGCGCCGAATAAACCTGTAGGATATGCCTCAGTCTATAGAACTGCTCGGAACGGTAAGCTGTTGGTAAACATTACTGCATCAGCTACAGACCCGGATGGCGATGCAGTAACGCTGGAATACTCAGGTAACACTGCTGATAGCTACTATGCTGTGGGTACCCATACTGTCAGGGTACGTGCCAAAGATGCATGGGGGTGGTATTCCGACTGGACGGATATTACCTTTACCGTAACCAATTCTGCACCCAGCACTCCAGTCATTACCCGTACACCAAACGGAAACAGTATAGCCCCTGGTGTTCCTGTCACCATTACTGCTTACAGCACAGACCCAGATGGTGATGCCATTACCTACATTTGGGAGGGACGCCCTGCTGAAACCAGCACAGCTTATCCGCTGGGCAAAAATGTGGTGCGAGTAAAAGCAGTAGATTCCACCGGAGCCGAATCCTCCTGGGCAGCCATAGTATTCTTTGTAGCTGACCCAAACCGCGGTGGCGGTATGACCCTGACCGGTCCGGAGTCAGTGATTTTAGAGCAGGGTATTACCGGTGCGACCATCACCAACTATACCTTTACTGTGCCGCCGGTATCTGGACATTCCGGCAATGACTATGGCCGTGTCCGAGGCTACAACATCCTCACCGGACAGTGGGACCAGTTGGATTACGGAACCACCACAAACGGCATCACCTTTAGCCGTTCCATCTCGCCCGGCATCTACAGTCAGCTGGAATTTTACTACTACACAAATCACAATTGCATGTACGTGCGTCCGCAAGGACTCTATAGTATCGCTCGTGTGTGAGCATTAGATTAAAGAGAAATCTAATTGGTCAGCCGACTTACCAGTAGCCGAAAGGTCAATGGGAACAAAGCACGTCGGAAAAGCATATTTGTTTTGAAGTCAGAAAGAAGCAAGATATGCAAGACCACAGCGCAATATGGCTAAAGCTATACTGCTTCAATCCCAGTTTCTTCGCTTTAACATGTTGGGCAAACACACTCTGACTTATGTGTTTGAGGATAAATCTATGAAGATATCTGTACATTGTCTTCATACTCTTTGGTTTATCTCGGTGTACGATAAGTACGCAAAAGAAACGAAAAGGAAGCCTAAGTTGCGCCAAAAAGCATTATGGAGTTTAAACGGAGATTGCCTAAGTTAGAATGCCGTCAAAACGGCTATATGTAATGCCTTTATGGTGATAAATCTCAAGGATAAAACCAAGAGAGATGACATTGAATATCTAATATGGCAACGGAGCTTTCATAGTAGTCTGAGCAAGGGAAAGCCTTGTACATGGCGAAGGAAAGCAGATTGTTTTATTGATAAAGAATGGAGGTATGCGAAATGCAGAACGCTAACACGATTTTATCAATGCTAAATCAGAAATCGCAGAATGATGAACACTATGTATTCCAAAGAATATATAGGAATTTGTACAACCGGGAATTTTATGTCAATGCCTATGCCAGAATTCAATCCAAAGAAGGAAATATGACAGAGGGTGTTGATAACCGGACTATTGACGGTTTTAAATATGAAATGATCGATACTCTGATTGAAAAGCTAAAAACTGAACAGTATTATCCCAAACCCGTTAGAAGAACCTATATTCCGAAAAAGAATGGTAAGACAAGGCCGCTTGGTATACCATGCTTTGAGGACAAACTGTTGCAGGAAGTCATTAGGCAACTCCTGGAATCAATCTATGAACCGATTTTTAATGACAATTCACACGGGTTCAGACCGGACAGAAGCTGTCATACCGCCTTGTGTCAAATAAAAAACACAATGAGAGGTGCAAACTGGGTCATAGAGGGAGACATTACAGGGTGCTTTGATAACATTGACCACACTATCTTACTGAATATTTTATCTCAGAAGATAGAAGATGGTCGATTTATTGAGTTAATCAGACGATTTTTAAAAGCAGGATACCTTGAATTTAAGCAAATGCACAGGTCTTTATCAGGCTGTCCCCAGGGTGGAATTATTAGTCCCATTTTATCAAATATCTATCTAAACGAATTTGATAAATACATGGACGAAATCATCAATAAAAACACCAAGGGAAAGAAAAGAAGAAGCAATCCTGAATATCAAAGACTGCGCGGTAAAAGATATACGGCAATAAAAAAAGGGAATCTTGAAGAAATCAAGAGATTGACAAAGGTGATACAGAGCATATCGTCATTAGACCCCATGGACAGTAATTTTACGAGGGTAAAGTATGTGCGTTACGCTGATGACTTTGTAATTGAGGTAATTGGAAGTAAAGAAATGGCAGAATCTATTAAGGAAGATGTAGCTACGTTTCTGAAAGAAAAATTAAGTCTTGAATTAAATCAAGAGAAAACGTTAATTACGAATCTCGGAAATGAAAAAGCAAACTTTCTAGGCTATGAATTTACGAAAGCGCACTGCGACACCAAAATGGGTAAGGATAAACAGGGGAACAGAAAACGTACTGTAAATGGTCAGATTCAATTATTAGTGCCACATAAAGTAATCAGTCAAAAAGTCAGAGAATTCACTCAATATGGCGAATCGTTCGTTTTTAAGCCAAGACTAAAATTGCCTGTACTTGATATCATTAACGAGTACAATGCAGAAATCAGAGGGCTATACAATTATTATTGTCTGGCAACCAATGTAAGTCGAAGGCTGTACAAATTTAAGTATTATCACTATTTCAGTATGGTGCACACCATTGCAAGAAAAGAAAATATATCTGTAAAAAAGGTCATTAAAAAATATGGAATTGATGTGCCGGTTAAAGATGGCACAGGAACACGCCAGATTGTTGGAGTAAAATACCATACGAAAAAAGGCGAGAAAACAATGACGTACTTTAATGACCGGATTGTGAAAAAAGACTTTCCAGAGGCTAATGTTTATGACAGCTTTGGATATGATATTGGTTTTGGCTCACAGCTAATTACAAGGTTAAATGCAAACAAATGTGAATTGTGCGGAAGTACTGAAAATATTGAAGTTCATCATGTAAGAAAACTTAAGGATATCAAAGACAAGTATAAAAAACGTGGCAGGCATATACCGAATTGGGTTTTAACAATGTCAAAAATGAACAGAAAGACCTTAATTGTATGCAAAGACTGTCACTGGGATATCCATGGTGGAAAATGATTTAGAAACAATTGGAGAGCCGTATACATTGAAAGGTGTACGTACGGTTCGGAGGGGGGCAGACAAAAACCTGCCATAGAAATATGGTGTGGCGTTGGCTGCCTACCCTACAACAAGAGCAATATTACCTACAGTGTTGAGTTTTACTTTCAGTAAGAATGCACTTGATGGGAGGGATTCTCATGAGTAATATCCAAATAAGAGGCAATAAAGTTCTTTATTACGGTAACACAGCGGGCTACCTCTCAGGGGAAAAAGCTGTGGTAGATCCCATGTTTCAGAACGATGAGCTGGAGTCCTATCTCGCAGAAAAGAACGGACTGGAGGTGGACTGGAAGCCCGGTACCTTCGAGAGACTGGCGGCAGGAACCATTGATCCGGAGGGCAACGAAGTATTGCTCAAACGCTGCCGCGTGTGGCAGCTTGCACCCGAAGTAGATATTATGATGAAATTCATTAGCTATGATACGCTCACAAGCCGCTTCGGGGAGCCGGACTCTGCCAGCTATCAGGTAGTGTATGACGGCGAGGTGGAGACTAATGATTTGGAAGCACTCTATACGAAATTTAATATCGACCACCCACACGGCTACCAGGGACATAGCCTTTCTATATCCGATGTGCTGGAGTTGTACGATGAAAATGGCTGTGCATTTTACTACTGTGATACCTGTGGTTTCAAAGAAATTTCTTTTCAGGAGCTGCAACAGGAGCAAGGTCAGGAACCGCAAATGAATTTATAATTACAAGCATTGCAGTTGAAAGGCTGCATTTATTATTCTAGAACTAGGAGGAAATCAAATGGATTCACAGACAACACCTATGAAAATAGACGTGAAGATCGGCACTATTCACCCGGACGGTAATGTTCGCGCATATGCATCTGTTAATCTGAATGACTGTTTTGCCATTCGCAATATAAAAATTGTTGACAGTACTAAGGGGCTGTTCATTGCAATGCCAAGTTATAAGGCAGGGAGCGGCGAATACAAGGATATCTGCTTTCCGGTTACGAAAGAATTTCGGGAACAACTAAATCAGGCAGTTTTCCAAGCTTATGATCTTGTTCTAACACAAAATCATGAACAAAATCAGCGGAAAGCTGAGATGCCTACTTCGGATCAAATGCCAGAACAGAATACTGGCATACAAATGGCAGGGCTTTGAGGTTCAACATTTTATCATCTGATATTAAATAATTATTTTGGAGGGAAATTGTCATGAGAAATCTATTAAATAAGGTAAGATACAAAATGTCAGGTATTTCTGCAACTATTGAAAGCAAGCTGTTATCCCTTTTTGGCAAAGCAAAAGCCACTCTGACCGTTTCAAACGCATGGAAGCTTCTTGGCTCCCAGCGTGGGGAAGGTTTTGTGGATACTGCTATTAAGATTTTAATTTCTGTAGTAATTGGTGCGTTGGTGTTGTCGGGACTCTATGCCCTGTTTGGAGAGACGGTGCTTCCAACTTTGAAAGAGCGCATTGTAGATATGTTCAACTATGGTAAGTGATTGGCCGCATCTGCTGCAGGGCGGCTTTTTTATTACTTTACTGGTTGCAGCTGCTATATGGGATGCAAAAAAACAGATCATTCCTGACGTGATTTGTCTTGGGATTGCTCTGACCGGGCTTTTGGACTTTACACCGGAAAAATTGTTTGGACTGTTAACCGCTGCAGTGTTTCTGTTTCTTGCGCTTTTCCTGGGGGGGTTATTCGGCGGCGATATCAAATTTTCGGCCGCAGTGGGTCTGGTATTGGGCTTTCAAAAGAGTATGACCGGTATGATTTTAGGACTGATTCTGATGCTGACATTCCATATGATCCATACTCTAATTTTAAAACGGCAAAGGAAGAATATAAAAAAATCATATCCCCTTGCACCTTTTCTTTCAATTGGCTGCCTTGCAGCTCATTTTTTATGTTAGGAGGAACATTCATGCGTTTTTTAAAGAACCGCACAGTACTTGGTGTTATTTGTATTATGTTGGCATTACTTATCTGTTTTGGAATCACCCCCCTCTATAACCAGAGTATATCGCAAAAAACAACCATTGTCCGGGTGGTAAAAGAGATTGGAAGCGGAGAGGAGATTACTAAAGATATGGTTCAGTCGGTAGAAGTAGGTAGCTACAACCTACCGGAGCAGGTGGTTCGGCAAATGGATTCTGCCATTGGTAAATACGCCGTAACGGCCTTGTCACCCGGTGATTATATTCTCACTTCAAAACTGGCGACTGCTCCAGCAGAGGAAAATGATTACTTATATGACCTCGATGGAAACAAACAGGCTATATCAGTCAGTATCAAAAACTTTGCACAAGGGCTATCCGGCAAACTGGCATCCGGCGATATTGTCAGTGTCATAGCACCGGATTATAAAAAACAGGGGGCGACCGTGATTCCACCAGAACTGACTTATATCAAGGTCATTGGGGTAACTGCAAGCTCCGGTTATGATACAGATCAGAATAACACCGAATCCAATCAATCGGCAGAAAAAGAAAAGAAGTTACCTGCTTCTGTGACCCTGCTGGCTTCGCCGGACCAGGCGAAAATCCTGGCAGAGTTGGAATCGGAGGGCAATATCCATCTTTCTCTTGTCTATCGGGGTAGTAAAGAAAATGCAGATAAGTTTTTAGATATTCAAAGTAAACTATTGGAGGCTTTGTATCCTTCCCTAAGCCAGAACAGTACCTCTCAGGCAGACAGCACAGTGCCGGAAGATCGTTCTTCTGATAATACATCATCAAATGACAGCTCTGAAACGGACACATATGCCAATTCTGCTGTAGAACCGGAAAGTGGGGGGAATGAATGATTAATTTTATGAAAGGAAGTCTTTTTTTCAGAAATCAGCTGAAGCCAGCTCAGGAGAACTTAAATCCAGATGTTCAGGTGTTAGCGGTGTGGGGCAGCCCCGGTAGTGGAAAGACCACAGTCAGTGTACGGCTTGCCAAATATCTGGCTGCTCATAAATGCAATGCGTTGTTGCTTTTATGTGACATGACAGCACCGATGCTGCCATGCATATGTCCGCCGACACAGCTGGAATGTGAACGTTCTCTCGGAAGTATTTTGGCAGCAACTCATATTACAGATGAGCTTATCCGTCAAAATTGTATTACCCTCAAAAAAATGGAGTATTTGACCATCATAGGAATGAAGAAGGGAGAAAATATGTATACTTACCCACCCTATACCACGGAGTTGGCGACGGAATTAATTGACCATCTTCGGGATATTGCTCCTTATATTATCATCGATTGTAGCAGTTACATTGCCTATGATGTTCTTTCTGCTGTATCCCTTCTGGAGGCTGATTCGGTTCTTCGGCTGGTAAATTGCGATTTGAAATCCATCAGTTATCTGTCCAGCCAGCTCCCTCTCCTAAAGGATCAGAAATGGGATGCGGATAAACAGTATAAGGTTGCATCTGATGTAAAACCAAATCAGGCAAGCGAGCATATTGAGCAGGTGCTTGGCAATGTAACTTTTAAACTTCCGCATTCTAATGAACTTGAGAAGCTGGGATTAGATGGGAACCTCCTTGGAGATCTTTCGCTTAAGGACAGCCGGGGCTTTCGGAAGGAGATAGCAGAAATCGCAAAGGAGGTGTTCGGTGTATGAGAAAAGAACCCGTACAAACGGACATCCTGTTGAATCAAAGCACAGACGGTAATCAGGAACTGTTTTTTTCTGCGGAAGGGTCGATCAGAGAGTTTCGTCAGGTGCTCAAAGAGGTGCAGTCCTATATTTCCAGCAAGTATGCAACGTTAATCACCGACGGAGATAGCGAAGAAGTCAAGTCCCAGGTGAAGCGCTATATCAGCAAATATATTCAGGATTACCGCCTGGCAGTTGCCGAAATGACACAATCCCAGCTGGTTGATGCCCTTTACACTGAGATGGCAGAGTTTTCTTTCCTGACTAAATACGTTTTTGGTGCAGGAATTGAGGAAATCGATGTTAATGCCTGGAATGATATTGAGGTGCAGTATAGCAGCGGAGTGACCAAAAAACTAGATGAACAGTTTGAAAGTCCGGCACACGCGGTCAATGTGGTACGACGCATGCTTCATGTTTCCGGTATGGTTTTAGATAATGCAAGCCCTGCAATCTTGGGACATTTAAGTAAAAACATTCGAATTGCGGCTTTAAAATCCCCGGTGGTAGATGAGGATGTAGGCGTAGCCGCTTCCATTCGTATCGTAAATCCTCAGAGTATGCAAAAAGCTGATTTTATCCGGGGTGGAACAGCCACGGAACCTATGCTGGATTTTCTTACGGAATGTCTGCGATATGGTATTTCCGTATGCGTTGCTGGTGCTACCAGTTCCGGTAAAACTACACTGGCCGGTTGGCTGCTTACCACAATCCCAGACAATAAACGTATTTTTACCATTGAAAACGGTTCCCGTGAACTGGCACTGATCCGTAAAAAGAATGGCAAAGTTACTAACAGTGTAATCCATACTCTGACCCGGTTCAGTGAAAATGAAAAACAGAACATTGATCAGGATATTCTTCTTGATATGGCCCTGCGCTTTAATCCTGAAATTATCTGTGTGGGCGAGATGCGTGGGCCGGAAGCTTATGCCGCACAGGAGTCTGCCAGGACCGGGCATACGGTGCTGACCACCATTCATTCAAATTCCTGTGAAGCTACCTGGCGCCGAATGGTTACCCTTTGCAAGCGGAAATACGATATGGCAGATAACACCCTCATGGATTTGGTCACAGAAGCCTTTCCCATCGTGGTATTCGCAAAACAGCTTGAAAATAAAAAAAGGCGTATGATGGAAATCATGGAGTGTGAAATCCTACCGGATGGAACAAGAAACTATCGGAGTCTGTTTCAGTTTCAAATCACGGAAAACCGTGTAGAGGACGGAAACTTTATTATAAGTGGAAGCCATCAGAAAATACAAGTCATCTCTCAAAGTCTGCAGAAACGCTTTCTTGAAAATGGGATGCCGCAGGATACCTTAAAGCGAATTCTTGGGCTGGGAGGTGACATAGCATGACCACAATTCTTCTAGCCTCCTGCATCGGGTTAATAGCCGGCTTTTTCTTTTTATTAGGCTTAACTCCCATGGAATTTACAGATGGCCTGTTTGGATTTCTGACAAGAAAGAATAAGAGCATTCGTTCCGAAATTAACGAGGCAGCCAAGCGGAAAAAGATGTCTCCTTTCCGGCGGGAGATTACAGAGATACAGGAAATTCTAAAGATTACAGAACGGAGCGGATGGTTTTCTCTTGTCTGTGCCGCCTCACTGTTAGGCTTCGCCACCGGTGTCAGCCTTGCTATACTTATGAATAATGTATTTCTTGTACCAGTTCTGGCGGTTGGTATGATGTTTCTGCCATTCTGGTATATAAGGCTGACCGCCAGCCATTACAAAAAAAACATCGCCGATGAGTTAGAAACTGCCTTATCTATTATTACCTCAGCATACCTTAGGAATGAAGATATCGTTACTGCGGTAGAGGAAAGCGTCTCTTACTTAAATCCTCCTGTAAAAAGCGTGTTCGCTGGATTTTTGACAAAGGTAAAACTGGTTAATCCGGATATTGTAGAGGCACTTCATGGCATGAACTCACAAATTGAAAATGAAGTATTCCATGAGTGGTGTGATGCTATCGCAGCGTGTCAGTATGACCGGAGCTTAAAAACGACTCTGACTCCTATCGTAAGCAAGCTGTCCGATATGCGAATCGTTAACGCGGAGCTGGAGTATATGGTGTTCGAACCAAGAAAAGAATTTATAATGATGGCACTCCTTGTTGTCGGCAATATTCCAATTATGTACCTGCTAAACAGAGACTGGTACTATACTTTGATGCATACGGCAGTTGGACAGATTGTTTTGACGGTATGTGCAGCAGCAATCTTTATTTCAACAGCCTTTGTGATTAAGCTTACAAAGCCCGTAGAGTACAGGAGGTGATGAGATGATGGGACAACTATTTTTTGTTGGATTTTTACTTGCGGCAGGACTGTTCTTTCTTTTGGCAGATGTTTTGAAGCTCCCCGCTTTGAGTACGTCAAAAGCTATGCGGGGAGCAGGAAGCAGCAGTAAAAGAGCTTCTGGAACCGTGGAAGCCTGGTTGATGTCCGGTGCAGTAAAGATGTCGAAATACATTCGATTGGACGAATATAAGCACAGTCGTATGAGCAATGTTCTAAAAGCGGCGGGTTATTCTATGACCCCGGAAGTATATGAGGTATATGCCATCACAAAGTCTGGAGCTATTCTGTCTGGAATTATTCCATGTCTGATCCTGCTTCCGTTACTTACTCCTATTGTGGTGTTCCTTGCGGTACTGTCATATTTCAAAGAGATCCGAAAGGCGGACGAACAGCTGAAGGTAAAAAGGGATCAGATTGAAGGAGAACTGCCGCGGTTCGTGGCAACCATAGAGCAGACCTTAAAAGCCAGTCGTGATGTACTGGCGATGTTGGAAACATACAAGAAGAACGCCAGATCTGCTTTTGCTCAGGAGTTGGATATACTGACGGCCGATATGCGTTCCTCCAGCTATGAGGCAGCACTGACTCGATTTGAGGCAAGATTTAATTCACCCATGTTATCCGATGTAGTCAGAGGACTCATTGGCGTCCTAAGAGGAGACGATAGTGCTGTATATTTTCAAATGCTGGCTCATGACTTCAAGGCGCTGGAACTTCAGCGTTTAAAAGGTCAGGCACAGAAAGTCCCTCCGAAGATCCGTGTGTATTCCTTTGTGATGCTGATGTGTTTTCTGCTAACCTATCTGGTCATCATTGCAATACAGATTATGGATTCTTTAGGCAGCATGTTTTAGGAGGAATTTATGGTTAGAGATGAGAAGAGACAGAAAAAGGATTGTGGGAGTATGTGCTTTGGTGTATCACGTTTAGAGAGTGGGAGAGATGTGGGACGCTATGTTTTAAAACTTAGACGAGGTGGTACATCTATACTAAAACTCCTGCGTTCACAGTGTGGAGAGGGATACGTGGATGTGGCGGTACTGGCTTTGTGTGTCATGTTGGTGATTGCCGTAGGGATCAGCGTCCTGCCGGTATTTATCTCCAAAAATAAGCTGGATATCTATGCCAGTGAGCTTTGCCGAGAAGCTGAAGTAGCAGGCGGTGTTGGGACGGAAACCACCCGTAGGGCACAGATATTAACGGAACAGACAGGTCTTAAACCGGATATCTCATGGTCTCAGACTGGAGAAATTCAGCTGAACGAAGAGTTTACGGTAACTTTAACCATGCAGACAGATATCGGGATTTTCGGAGGTTTCGGCAGTTTTCCCATTACTCTGGCAGCTAAGGCATCCGGTAAAAGTGAGGTGTATTGGAAGTGACAACTGTTAAAGTCAGTGATATACTAAAAAGTAAGAAAGGTTCGTCTTTTCCTCTTACCGTTGCAACAGCACTTGCCCTTTTACTACTTCTGTGTGTTATTTCGGAGGGGCTCCGATTGATGATTGTCGCCCAAGGTGTTCGTGATGCAGTACAGTCCGCTGTGATTTCGACTGTAAATGACAGCTATGATGACGTATATCACGGTGTAAGGGAAGGATACTCGGGAGCATACCAGCCGTTTGCGGATGATTTTGAGGAAAGTCTGGATTATGGTGATATTTACAGTCGTTTGGATCAAGTGCTTGGATTAAGACAGGATAAGGGATATCATGTGAAATATGCCGGGAGCACAGCCGAGTTCCGATTGTCAGCTCTATCTGTCAGTTTAGATAACATGCCGTTTGCGCCTGCAATTACTGACAATTCCAATGGTCTTTTGGTTGATACGACAATTCGGTTGGAAGTTCCGGTATCTTTTGGAGGAAACTTCCTCCCGCCTATGACAATAACTCTGAAGGTTATGGCTAAATATATGCCTTTATTTTAAGTTCTCACATATGTATCATAGACTTGCGAAAGTATCTGTGGTAATGTGTGTAACTGAATAAAGGAGAAACTTATACTGAAAAAGGGGGAGATTTGAATGAAACTATCTGACAGGAAAAAGAAATGGGGTATTGTCACAGGAATCAGTTTTATGTGTATCATCCTAGTAATTGCAATTGTTTCCCGCTTTAAGACGGAGACACTTGTTGAAGCAGAGGCAACTACCGCTGCGTTGATAACAACTACAGATTCTTCGCCCATTTCAACACTTAGTGTCACGGGAGAGGAAACGACAACTGCGATTACTACGCAAGAAGTAAGCGTTCAGCCTACTTCCACAGAAGCGGAGATACAGAATATGGATACCGGAGATTCAAGAGGTAACGAGCAAAGTATTCAGCCAGAGGTAACAAAACTCGCCGAACCTTTAGAAGAAGCGAAAAAAGATCCGACTAAAACACCAAGCGGAGAAAAAGTAACTACTGCGGTTCAGACGAAAGAGAGCGAGGTCCAATCAACGACTGCACCTACACAAATATCATCGTCAGAATCAGAAGATAATCATGATGGGGAAATTTATGTTCCCGGTTTTGGTTGGGTAGAAGATAAAGGTGGTAGCGTATCTGGAACGACCGCTGAAGATATGTTTGAAAATGGGAATAAAATTGGTTCAATGGATTAAATGTAATAATTATCAGAAAATGCATCACCTCAGATTTATGGGTGGTGCTTTTTTGTGGAAGGGAGCAGTATGAGAGGTATTTTTTATCTGATTCTTCTGATTCTCATGGTGACCTTATTTCCAGTAACAACCTATGCAATCGGCGATGGAAACATTGACAATGGTGGAGGAAGCATGGGACAGGGAACCTCACAAAACAGTTGGACTCCGGGAATGGAAGGGGTTCGGGTAACTGTGGTGGAAGCTGAGAGTCGAAAACCGGTCACGATACCCATTGATCTTACAAATAAGAGATTAAGCAATATTTCATGTTCATTTGAAAAGGTTTGCAAGATTTCTTATTCGGAAGGAGCTATTCTTGCTTTGGATAAAGGAGCATATCAGTTCGTGAACCCAAGTCAGTCTCTTCCGAGAATTATTAGCTCGAAAAGCCTTGGAGTAGCTAGCATTGAGGCGATAAAAAGTTATTTCACAGATGAACAGGTCATACGAAGCATCGCAAATCAGACAGGAATGGATTTTGATGTATTGATTGGTGAAAGGTATAAGCTGTTGCTGGAACCAATTATATATGTTAAATTCCAGGGATTATATATGGCAATGACGGCAACAGAAGCAGCCATGTATGATGAATTAACAAGCGGAGCGGTACGTGCTGTGCTTCCAACGTCTGCTTTTCAAAACTTACCTCTTTCCATGTTTTTGGAGGCGGAAGATTTGGGGTATCCAGCATGGAGTGGACCAAAAACAGGTATTCGATCTAATCAGGAAATAAAAACAGGCTTGGGCTTGGGGATTGTTCGATTTAAAGAGACGGATTTACCGCCAGAAGCTGCGGACTATGATTACAAATATAGAATCAACACAGAGGTCATTACCTCAGTAACAGTTAGCGGTGGGCAAGCTGACCCAGATAATCCTGTAAAAGTTAAATTTACCATTGGGAGTCAGACTTATACAGTAAGTGGTGTGTATTATCCGGAGGGGGATAGTCAGTTGGTTTGGGTAAGGTGGACAACACCTTCTACTCCGCAGACCATGATTATACGTGTATCTGCGACAGGAGGAGGTGTGGTCAATAAGGGGACAATTAATGCAAAGATAGTAGACCTGTTAGGAAACGACCCTCCTAATCCACTGGCGGATGATCGTAACGACTCATACACCGCCTCATCTATACCAAATAATGTGCAGAAGACCTCGGCGTCATGGGGAATCTGGCACCCATGGTGGCAGGAGAATTGGGTGTGGCATGACGGAGATGACGACGATGACGATGGATATTGGGAAGATGAGGGCTGGTGGGAGTTTGACTGGAATGCATACAGTGCAAGTCTTTCGGCCTCTATGAGTATCACTCCGGATGAAAAAGACCCAACTGCTTCAGACAAAGATTTAAAAAGTGGATACGGAATCAATCAAGTGACAACTGCTCATGTCAGTACCAATCAATCATCAGCTGTGACGAATGCACAGACGGCCTTGACTTACTTTCCGGAATTTCAATACCAAACCTACTGGAGGAAGCTGGATCAGACTCAGTCAGGATATAATGCAAAGTTTGAATTCCCGATTAACAAATTTTCAACTTATAAACGACGGACGCATTTTACACCCATATGGATGCCGAATGGCAGCTATACCCCGTATACCTGGCTATTCGATTGCTGGACACCAGATGGTATGCTATCCATGAATCTAACTGATTCGGTGTATATTCAAGGAAGCCTTTGGGACGATTGGCATATCGCTCCTGTAATTCCCTGATTATCAGAAGGAAAGAGTGCACTGTTAACTTGGTGGTCTATTTAAAATTAAAGAAAGAGGTGCAATTTCAATGAAACTAAAACGTATCCTTGTAATCCTTAATATAGTATTGTTGTTGATTTCCCTGTTTGGAATGACTGCACTCGCTGCTGGAAGCGGTGATGTTGCTGGAGCCGTTGAGAGCACGTGGAATGATGCGTCCAGCCAAATAAAGACTGTTGTTAACAAGGTTGTATTTCCGGCTATTGACTTAATTTTGGCAGTCTGCTTTTTTGCTAAACTTGGGACTGCATATTTTGATTATCGTAAGCATGGTCAGTTTGAATTTGCTGCGCCTGCTATTCTTTTTGCTTGCCTTGTTTTTACTTTAATTTGTCCTATATATATCTGGACGATACTCGGATTATAATGTGAAAGGCACAGCACCAAGGAAAGGTGTTGTGCCTTATTACCATAATTAGTTATATTTTATCTGGTAGTATTATTTTCAAAAATCACGCGTAATGCTCATAATCTCACCGGCAAATTGGGAATTGTCCAAATGTTTGTCATTAAGAATAATACAGTAGCATACTAAGTTGTGCTTCATCTGAACCTATGTTTCGATACGAGTGAAACACATCAGCCAGAAAGTGGATGGAGTCACCTTTACTGAGGACGAAAGTTTGCTCCGCCGCTACAATTTCTACCTTACCAGAAAACACAGTAATATACTCCTCAGTACCGGATAAATGCGGCTCTGCCTTCAAACTGCCACCAACAGCTATCACAATACGGTAGGTTTCAAAGCCCCGTTGCTCATCGAAGGCAAAGGAAGGGTAGTTTATGTATTTACCCTCATCCTCAACGATTGGTTGGATAGTATCGGCAGAAAGCACTGTTGCAGCTTCGGGAGCTTGCTCGATGAGCGAAGTGAAAGAAACCTTATAGCCGTTGGCTATCTTCCACAGAACAGATATTGTCGGGTTGGCATCTCCTTTTTCAATTTGCGCCAGCATACTGCGTGAAACCCCAGTCACATTAGCTGCGGCATCCAAGGTAAGCTTCTTTGCTTCCCGAATTTGCTTAATATTTTGAGAAACTGCTGAATTGATATTCAAAATACACCCCCTCCTTGTTGACAATATAATGGACTCATGATACTATATACAAGAAAACAATATATTGTACTGTTAGTTCATTATATCACCTTTGCTTAAAGGAGGCAAGTACCATGTTTAGTTGGATAAACTTTTTAACTTATGCAGTCATTACCGCCGCTACACCGGGACCAAATAATATTATGTCGATGTCAAATGCCGGACGTCTCGGCTTTAAGAGATCTCTTCCGTTTAATCTGGGCATATGGGCAGGATTCTCTTTGGTTATGCTGATCGGTACAGTTTTCTGCAATGCATTGTCCGCATTTATACCGAAGATAAAAATGCCGATGCTGATTATAGGTGCGATGTATATGCTGTGGCTTGCATGGAAAACATTCAAAAGTTCTTCCGAAATTAAGGAAGATCACTCACACAGCGGTTTTTTATCTGGGCTACTGCTGCAATTTATGAATCCCAAAATTTACATTTACTGCATCGTGTCAATGGAAGCATACATCCTGCCGTTTTATCAGGGTATGCCGGGGGCGTTAATCTTCTTTGCTCTGTTGCTGGCGTTTATTGGGTTTGCATTCACTCTTTGCTGGTCACTGTTCGGATCTGTATTTAAGCTGATGTTTTCAAAGTATGCAAAAGTCACAAATGATGTTATGGCACTACTGTTGGTCTACTGCGCAGCTTCGTTGTTCTTTTAATTATTTCAAAAATATCAAATCCATAAGAATTTAATTTACCTACTACAATTGAATACTATGGAGACGAAATGGATACAAGCAACTCATTATGAATTGGCAGAAAAGCACAGCGAGTTAATACTATACTCCCTGTGCTCATACTTCTCCAGTTGCTTATTATTGTTACAGCACATCCATTATAAGCTGAAATATTAGTCTGCTGGTTTCCGGATCGCGGCACATAAGTCTGTCAAGCAATTCATCGGTAAAGCCTTGTGCAAACACTACTGCAATCGGTGCAAGCAGAAACCGCTTTTTAAGTCGTATGTTAAGTTCTTCCATAAATGGCTCACCTACAATCTGAGTAATTCGGTTATATAACTCCTTCAGTCGGAAGAAATCAATCGCATCCTCTATAATTTCTACTTGCTCTTTTACAAAGCATTCAGTTGCATAAGCTTGCAGCTCATCTTCAAGAAAAACCAGAAGCATATACAATTGTGTGTTATTTTCCTGAAAGGATAATTTTTTTCTCTGCGCTTCATATGTTTCCAATATCGGATGGTAAAGAGGGTGTGGGCTATCTGGCTCAGTGCCGTCCAGTACATGAAGGCATAGGCTCTGGAATTCACCGCACCCCATAAAGCCATCGCTAGCAGCCTCATAGGTAAGTATTGTGTTGACGCCCTCGAAAAAGAGGGAGAGGTAGCAGTCCAGCAAATATCCCTGTGTTCCAAGCCTCTGCCGGATTTGCTTGGCAAGCCTTAGCAGTGACAAGAGGGAGTCTCCAGAGTATTCAACCTCCTGTCTTCCTAGAAAACTGGATTTGTGTTCAAAAATATTCATAGTATCCCGACCTTTCATAATGTGGTCGGGAATTTCCCGTATTATAAAAGCGCATGCAAAGGCGGGGGTAAGTACACCCCATTTCCCATGCACACGCTTATTTTTTCATCTTGTGCCGCACCGACAGATGCAGTATAATATTCTTGTCGTGGTGCCGCTTTGCGGTTGTGCCTGGTGCTCAGTTCACCTTAGCGCAGGGTTTGATGTGTTCCAGCACATCAGCCTGCCATGACGTTTTTTATTGTCGGGGAAACCCCGCCAATACCATGTAAACTCAGAAAAGATAAAATGTCAAGTCATGCTTTCCGAATCGCTCGGAGGGCTTTTTTATTTAATGAAATGGAAGGAAGGTAAATAGATGCTAATTGACTCTCATTGAATAAAGTGATATTATAATGTACATAATATTGATGAAAAATGAAGTTGTAATATCACACAGGAGGTGAATACGTGGAACGAATTGGATATGGAGAACACATTAGCAACGCTGTAGAAAATATGCCCTATGAGTGCGTAATTCAAACAGAGGATATTGCTAAAAAGCTGGCGGCAGAATTTGAACTTCCATATGATAAAGCGAAAGTCCTTACCAATGTAAAGTTAAAAAGAATGGCTGACAAAGGAGAAATTGAGAGAGTACAAAGAGGAGTATATTGCCATATAAAGCAAACCGTTTTTGGAAAGGTGACGCCAAGCATAGATGAAATAGTGATAAAAACTCTGAAGATACAGGATGACAAAAGAATTGGATATGAAAGCGGAGCATCTTTACTAAACAGGCTGGGTCTTTCAACCTTGCTGCCACGTGATATTGAAATCACTACAAACCGGTATGGAGCAAAACTGCCAGAAGGCTGCCGCATCGTGACATGTAAGCCTGCTGTAACAGTAACGGATGAGAACTGGAAACTTCTACAGTTTATCGATTTGGTAAGTGAACTGCCCAATGCTCATATTGATGCAGAGAACCCGGAACAGTTATTGCGCCAGTATGCAAAAAAACAGCAGTTAGATACCCTTATGCTTATGTTTACTGCGCGTAAATACTATTCCCCCAAAGTTTTAATACCTCTTATTGATTTATTTATGGAGGTGGAATATGAAGTTACATCAGGATAGAGATGCTTTTGAGGCACTGATCTTTGATATTAGCCGTAGAACCGACATTCGAAGTGACATCATAGAAAAAGATTATTATTTAACCTTACTCTTACGTGAATTAGCGTCCAGACAAGATACGCTTCCGGCATACTTTAAGGGAGGCACCGCCTTATATAAGGCAATCGGACGCATGAAGCGCTTTTCAGAAGATATTGACTTGACTGTTGAAATACAGGACTGTTCAAAAAGTCAGGGAAAAAAACGGCTGGAAACAGCTGCTAATGGATACCATACACTCTCCAGGACATCCGATAAAGCAAGGGAAAGCAATCAAAGAGGCAGTATAACCAGCGTATATGAATATACCCCTATCACTGTAGTTGACGTCCAGGATGAGCTTCAACGCTTTGGATATGTGAAGGTTGAAGCGACATCCTTTACAATCAGTGAACCAGTTGAACCGCTGGAGATTTCACCGCTTATTTATTCGGAAGCTGCACCTGATCAGCAGGAAATTCTGGATTCAGTTTATGGGGTCAAGCCATTTGCAATTAATACCATTAAGCTGGAAAGAATTTTTGCAGACAAAATATTAGCTGCAGAGTTTTATTATCAGAGGCGAATGTTATTCGACACTGCCAAGCATCTTTATGATCTTGCTACGATGCTGGAGCAGGAAAAAATACAAAATTTACTAGGCGCACCAGATGAATTAAAGGCAATGCTTGCATATAAGCGCAGAGAAGAAAGAGAACGGATTGGTAGTGATCTTGCAGAGAAACCATTTTCGGATTTTAACCTGTTTCAAGCAGTTGGTATCGATACAGAACTGACCGCTGCTTTTATTCGAATGCAGGAAATATACGTATTTTCCCCAAAAGACCTGCTTTCTCCTGAGCATCTTACTGTAAGCATGAAGGGACTGAATGAAACACTGATTAAACTGGATGAGGAACTTGAGCTATCACAAACAGCCAGTGAAGGTATTGAGCAGCAGATACTTTAAAGCATAGCTCGCTAAAACAAGAATAACAGTAAATAGCAAGGCTTTCGCGTATTTTAGCGGGAGTCTTTTTTTAATCCCCATATGTTGTGGGGGATTATTTGAATTGATAGGAGCCTGAAAGGGCTCTTTTTTTGGAGGTGATGCCATGTTCATATGGGACTTTGTAGCCGATACGGTGCTGGGTCAGATTCTTGACTGGATTTATGGTCAGATTATCGGATTTCTGGGAAATTTCTTTTCTGCCATGGGTGGTATGGGGGCAGAGCTGTTCGAGATGAGCTGGGTTAAGTCTATCGTCCTGTTTTTTGTTTATCTGGCTTGGACGCTCTATGGTACCGGGCTGGTCGTGTCCATGTTCGAATGCGCGATTGAATATCAGTCCGGAAGGGGAAGTATCCGCGATACTGCTCTTAACGCGATTAAGGGCTTCATGGCGGTAGGATTGTTTTCTACAGTTCCAGTGGAGCTTTACAAGCTGTCCATTTCTCTGCAGAACAGTCTGACAGCGGGCATAACCGGCGCTGGAAGCGGGTTAAACACACTTGCAGGCAACATCATAAGCGAGCTTTCCGCAGCAGGCAGCCTTGAGAGCGCCGGCAGTGTTGGCGTATTTGGCGGGCTGGGCATGATTACCAGTCCCATCATGATGCTATTTATCCTGATTATGATGGGCTATGCCGTAATTAAGATATTTTTTGCAAATCTTAAGCGCGGTGGCATCCTGCTTATTCAGATAGCAGTGGGGAGTCTATATATGTTTTCTGTTCCTCGTGGCTACATCGATGGCTTTACTGGCTGGTGCAAGCAGATTATAGGTCTGTGCCTGACGGCTTTTTTGCAGGCCACCATCCTCATTGCCGGTCTAATGGTGATTAAGGATAATGCTCTGCTGGGTTTAGGTCTGATGCTGGCGGCAGGAGAAATTCCCCGGATCGCGGGAGCCTTCGGGCTGGATACCAGTACAAAAGCCAATTTTATGAGCGCCGTCTATGCAGGGCAGACAGCCATGAATATCACAAAGACCATTGTGAAGGCGGTGGCAAAATGAAGCTGGTATATATCTGTTCCCCTTATGCAGGGGAGGTTGAACGAAATGTAAGGTTTGCACAGGAAGCCTGCCGATATGCCATCTCGCAAAACTGTGCCCCGGTGGCGGCGCATCTGCTTTACCCACAGCTCTTAGATGATGCGGTTCCTGAAGAACGGAAAATCGGCATTAAAATGGGACTTCGGGTACTTATAGCCTGTGAGGAATTATGGCTGTGCGGCTCTCGCATTAGTACCGGAATGCGCTGTGAGCTTGCAGAGGCCAAACGGCTGGGTATCCCAGTTAAAAGAATATCGGAAAAACAAATACAAGGAAGGTTGACTATTATGGAACATTGTAAAACAAGTACGAAGTGTATACCAGAGGAAGCGCCTCCCTCTGGCATACGGCTGCAATATTGACTGAGCCGCTAACTCTCGGCAGTCTGTTTGATGGGATTGGAGGCTTTCCGCTGGCAGGCGTCCGGCAGGGATTTACCCCTGTGTGGGCCAGCGAAATCGAACCGTTTCCCATCGAGGTAACAAGACTGCGCTTTCCCGAAATGTGCCATGTGGGCGATATTACAAAGCTGAATGGTGAGGAGCTTGCACCTGTGGATGTGGTCTGCGGGGGCTCACCCTGTCAGGATCTTAGCGTAGCTGGTAAGCGCGCCGGTTTGCAGGGAGAACGCTCCGGTCTGTTCATGGAGCAGGTTCGGGTAATTAAGGAGATGAGAGCCTATGACAAAGCAAACGGAAGGTCAGCTGACGCTGTTCGACCTCGATATATGTGCTGGGAAAATGTCCCCGGAGCTTTCAGCTCCTCCGACTCCGAGGATTTCCGGGCGGTGCTTGAGGAAACCTGTCGAATTGCGGACAGTTCCGTATCTGTACCTCGACCTCCGGGAGGGATATGGAAATCTGCTGGGGCCATATTGGGATATAAATTCTCCATTGCTTGGCGAGTATATGATGCTCAATACTGGCCCCGCACCCCCCAGAGAAGAAAACGTATATACCTTGTCGCAGATTTTGGAGGTCACACCGCACCAAAAATATTATTTAAGCAAGACAGCCTGTTTGGGGATTCTCAGACGAGCGGAGAAACGCGGCAAGGAGCTGCCGTCTGTTCTCAAGAGAGCATTGGAAATCCAGGCGGGAGTCACGTAGAATGTCTGACTCCATGGGATGTGCAGAGCCGGCGTATTTATGAAAGTGATGGTGTATGGCCTTCCCTTTACGGAGGTGAAGGCGGCGGACATGGCTATGTAACAGCAGAAAAAGAAAATGAGACGATACATATTAACACGCATAGCTCAATCAGGCATAATTGTTTGGGAGAAAATACCGGGTTTGGCATTAGAGAACAGGACAATTCAGCTCTAACGCTGCAGGCAGCGGAACAATCTCATGATGAATATACTTACACTGCATTTGCCTGTAACCAGCGGGATGAGGTCAGGGATTTAAACGATGTAGCTGGAGCTATTCAGGCTCAGTCTGGTATAAAGCAGCAGACTTTTATAGCGGAAAGCAGTGAGATCACATCATTTCATATTAACCAAAGAGACGAGTTTGTTGACTTAAATGGAATATCCGGCGCCTTGTTGGCGACTCGTAATATGCAGATGCAGACCTTTATATCAGAACCGATTACCAGTTTCAATATCCAAAGCGGTGATTCCGCAGAAGCTGTATCACATGGATCGGCGTATTGTATTGCCGGGAACATCATTGACCGGCAGGATCACAACGGTGGAAACGGTCTCGGTGTTCAGCCGGATATCAGCTATACTGTGACCTCTACTGACCGGCATTGCGTATTTTCTCAGCAGCGTAGCGATGAATATGCGCAGAATGAAGTGGTCAGTACCCAAAGTGCCAGGCAGTACAAGGATGCCACCGATCTTGTGTGTGAGGCAGACGTTGCCGGACTGGATTGCCGAAATGGGGCTGAGAATGGTGATTTAAGCGGAACGCTCCAGTCTAAGACAAACGGAGGCTATTCCCTCAACAATGTGCATCCCATTCGCGTCGGTAAGCTGATACGAAGGCTGACACCATTAGAATGTGAAAGACTCCAGGGTTATCCTGATTTCTGGACAGATATCCCCGGAGCTTCGGACAGCGCAAGATATAAGGCACTGGGCAACAGTGTGGCGATTCCCTGTGTGGAGCATGTGCTCCGGGGAATCGCCTATTTTTTACGAAGATTTAAAAGAGAACAGGAGGAATCCGTATGTACATCTACCCCGATAACTTAAAATCAAAGGCCACGCTCTGGCTGTGGCAGCTCCGGGATATCGGCATTATCGGCGTGGGGCTTTTAATTTCTGTGTTTGCATTGGCACAGCTGTGGCTTTTGCCACCTATTGTGATTACCGCCCTTTATGCCTTTTTAACAATACGTTTTGATGATATCAGCATCCTTGACTTTATTAAATATGCCTGCGCCTTCTTTATAACAAAACAGCAGATCTACGAATGGGGGTATCCAAATTGAGTAAAGAAAAGATAAGCGCAAGTCAGAGGCAGGTTACCCGTCAACTGATTGGAACCAGAGAGGTGATGGATTATTGTCTTGAAACCTACAGGAGCGATCGGCTAGTGTATTTTATGATTAAGCCCACCAATATTTCTGTTTTATCAGAGGAAAGCATATCAGCTCGGATCTATGCACTGATGACTGTTTTAAAAGGTATGGCGGAGCTGGAGTTTTTGTGTCTAAACAGCCGGGAAAGCTATGAGGATAACAAGCGTTTTTTGAGAAACCGCATGGAGTTAGAGACCAATCCGGCAGTACGAAGGCTGCTGGAGCAGGATCTGGTACACCTTGACCGTATTCAGGTACAGATGGCAACGGCAAGGGAATTTCTCGTCATCATACGGCTTCGTAACGAAAAGGAAAGCGAGGTTTTCCCATATTTAAGCCGCATAGAGAAAACCTTGCGGGAACAGGGCTTTATTGCAAAGCGAGCTGATAAAGAGGATATAAAGAGACTATTGGCAGTGTATTTTGAGCAGAATGTTACCACTGAAAAGTTCGAGGACTTCGATGGTGAGAGATGGGTTATCCTGAACGAGTGAAAAAGGCGGAAAGCCAAGATTTTTATCGGTTTTCCGCTTGGCATATTAATTCAATCTATTTGGGATAAACGCAATTCGTAAAACTGGCTTACCCAGGCTGGAAATTTGTTATATGCTGCTTCTTCAAGAATTCTTGATCGTGTCCTTTTGCCGACACGTCTGTCCATAATCGCCAATACTTTTATGATATAGTTTTCGGATTCTAGAGCTTCTTGAATCGGCATATTACGAAATTGAAGAACCGCCTCTAAAAAATCCATTTCACAGTAAGTGCAGTTGGCATCCCATTTAGGTTTCATTTTTTTGACCAGATCTTCATAAGGAGAACCTGGCATTTCATTGTATAAGGGTGTAATATCTCTCTCCTGATAATACATTTCTATCCATGAAAAACAGACCATCTCTTTGCCATCAAGCAGGATGGCTGCTCTGCCATAGGAGTTATGTACATCATGATACCGAGTTAGAAAGTATGTTACCCTGTTTATTAATGTGTCACAGAGAGTCTCATTTAATTGTTTTTTAAGCCCCGCCCATGATTTGTAATGAGTCATCAATTATTTTCCTCAGATTGATCTAAAACGTGTTTTCCTTTTGTTCCATCGGGATTAATATAGAATCCGTCAACGATTTCATTCATTCCGCCGCCGAATGACCAGTTATTTGCTTCTATAAAGGCTATGAATTTATCATAAAACTCGTCAAACGATAGGTTTTCAGGTATTTCTACACAGCCCTGTATTTCAATTTCTTTACTCATAACATTCACCACCTTAATTATTTAACTGTCAATCTAGTCATTTGTACAGTTCTTTTCCATTATGAAATTAGTTAAAGTAATATCATTACGAATTACTGTATTCTCTTTGAGTGTACGATAGCCACGCTTTTCAAAAAAGGGTTTAGCAGTAATGGAAGCATGGGTTGTAAAAAGAGAAATACCGGAATGGATAGCCTGCTGTTCCAATATATTTACAATAGCTGTAGCAATACCTATGTTTTGGTAGTCCCTGTGAACAAAAAGTCTATCAAGATAGCCCTTATCGTCCATATCACCAAATCCTGTAATCATGCCATTTATTTCTGCAATAACCGTGTTGTGTTTCAGAAAAGATTGATTCCAAGTATTTAGGTCTACCTTCCCTGTTGCCCAGGCTTTAAGCTGAGCTAGTGTATAATCTTTTGCGTTTACGGCATGTACAGTATTAAAAAAAAGTTCTGCTAATGATGCGCAGTCCTCCGGTTTGTATTTTCTTAATTGCATGAAGTTCTCCTAAGCATTAAATAATCTGTATTTGAACACAGTTCTAATTCTGGAGCTAATTATACCCTACTTCAATATCAAAGTGAAGCAATTTGTCCTTAAGTCGTCGCGTAATGTGGCGGCTTTTCCTATACCCAAATTCAAAAACAGAAAGGAAGAAAGCGATGGCAAGAAGAACAAAGTCTCAATCCTTGCTGAAGGAGGATACCAGAGTCCAGGAATTTCTGGACATGATAGCCCCCTCGGTAATCAAATTTAATACCGATCACTTTATCTGCGGCAATACCTACCGATGTGTGTGGGCACTTCGCGAGTACCCAACCGCTACTGATGAACAGGCTATCCTTCGTCATCTTGGTGAAAAGGACGGCGTGACGCTGCACCTCTATACCCGTCATGTTACCCCGGTAGAGGAAAAGAAGATCATCTCAAATGCTGCAAACAAAAACCGTATGCAAAGTACCAGTATGCAGGATTTACAACAGACGGTCACAGCGGAAAGCAATCTGCATGATGTTGCGACTATCGTGGCGCAGATGCATCGGAGCCGGGAACCACTGCTTCATGTTGCTGTATATATAGAGCTGACCTCTCATGACTATGACCAGCTGAAGCTTTTGCAGACAGAGGTTTTAACCGAACTGATACGGAGTAAGCTCAACGTGGATCGGCTGATGCTGCGCCAGCAGCAGGGATTCCAATGTGCCATGCCCTCTGGTTATAACGTGTTCGGAGATCAGTTTGAACGGGTGCTGCCTGCCAGCTCGGTTGCAAACCTGTATCCCTTTAATTACTCCGGCAAGACCGATCCCAACGGCTCCTACCTTGGTCGGGATAAATTCGGCAGTAACATTCTGGCTGATTTTAACCGCCGTGCTGATGACAAAACCAATGCTAATATCCTCATTCTTGGAAATTCCGGTCAAGGTAAGAGCTACCTTCTTAAGCTCATTTTATGTAACCTGCGGGAATCCGGTATGCACATCATTGGACTAGATCCCGAAATGGAGTATGAGGATCTGACCCTCAATCTCGGTGGCTGCTTCATTGACCTTATGTCCGGCGAATTCATTATCAATGTATTGGAGCCAAAAAGCTGGGCTGAAACCGGCGACCCAAAAGATACAGAGGCACCCCAGGCATTCCGGCAGACCAGCAAGCTCAGTCAGCATATCAGTTTTTTAAAGGATTTTTTTCGTACCTATAAGGACTTTACCGACAGAGAAATTGACACAATTGAAATCATGCTGGGGAGGCTTTATGAAAAATGGGGTATTACCGATCGAAGTAATTTTGACCGTTTAAAGCATACCGATTACCCCATTCTTTCTGATTTATACGACTTCATCGAGACAGAATACAAGAACTTCGATGAAAGTCACCGACAGCTCTATACAGCAGATTCTCTGCGGGAAATATGTCTTGGACTCCACTCCATGTGCAAAGGAGCGGAGTCTAAGTTTTTCAACGGTCATACCAACATCACCAGCAATGAGTTTATAACCTTTGGTGTTAAGGGTGTACTAAACGCCAGTAAAAATCTGCGAAACGCCTTACTATTCAACGTGCTGTCCTATATGAGCAATGAGCTTTTAACCACTGGGAACACCGCTGCCAGCATTGATGAACTGTATCTGTTCCTGACGAACCTAACTGCAATTGAATATATCCGCAATTTCATGAAACGTGTACGTAAAAAGGAAAGTGCCGTTATTCTTGCCTCGCAGAATCTGGAGGATTTTAATGTAGAACATATCCGAGAGCTGACCAAGCCCCTGTTTTCAATCCCGACCCACCAGTTTCTTTTTAATGCAGGCTCCATTGATGCAAAATTCTACATGGATACCCTCCAGCTGGAGAAATCCGAATTTGAGCTCATACGATATCCCCAGCAGGGTGTGTGCCTCTATAAATGCGGCAATGAACGCTATAACCTGATGGTTCATGCACCAGAGCATAAGGCAAAGCTGTTCGGAAATGCAGGCGGTCGCTGATGACCGTCCGGAATAAAAGGCTAAGGGAGTATAACTCATGGACATGAAGGAACAGCGGTTTGGCATTGAAATAGAGATGACCGGCGTGACTCGTGAACAGGCAGCAAAGGTTGCCGCCGAATATTTCGGAACTGCCATCCATTATGACGGCACTTGTTATGATACCTATTCTGCGCTGGATTCTCAGGAGCGTAAATGGAAGTTTATGAGTGATTCCAGTATTACTGCACAGAAAAAATCCGGACGTCAAATCGTTACCGCGCCAAGTGAATACAAAACCGAGATGGTCAGCCCTATCTGTCGCTGGGAGGACATCGAAACGGTGCAGGAGCTAATCCGCAAGCTTCGGGAGGTTGGTGCAATTACCAACAGCTCCTGCGGCATTCATGTGCATGTGGACGCATCACCTTTTGACGCTAACACGCTGCGGAATATCACCAATATTATGGCAGCCAAAGAGGATATGATTTATAAGGCTCTGCAGGTGACTGTCGACAGACAGCACCGATGGTGTAAACCGGTAGAAAGCCGCTTTCTGGAGGAACTCAACCGCAGAAGACCCAAAACGCTGGATCAGGTCAGCAGCATCTGGTATAACGGCACGGATGGCAGCCATGAGCATTACCATGACAGCCGCTACCACTGTTTGAATCTGCACAGTGTATTTCAGAAGGGTACGGTGGAGTTCCGCTTATTCAACAGCACTACCCATGCCGGCAAAATTAAAGCGTACATTCAGTTATGTATGGCGATTTCGGCACAGGCCCTGAATCAGCGCTGTGCCAGCCGAACCAAGACACAGACAACTAACGAAAAATATACATTCCGTTCTTGGCTGCTGCGCCTTGGTCTTATTGGAGATGAATTCAAAACCGCAAGGCTGCATCTGTTGGAACATCTGGATGGCTGTATTGCGTGGCGTGACCCGGCACAGGCCCAGCAGCAGAAGGAACGATTACGGCAGAAAAAAGAACAGCATTTAGAGGAGAAGCAGAGTGTTTCGGCGCAGACGGAGTCAGTAACAGAATACGAAATAGATCAGGCTGGGGAAGACGAGCAAAGCCCCGGTCTTACTATGTCCATGTAGAAGGAGGAATGCCTAAATGAAAAAAGAAACCTTATATATTGCTTATGGCAGTAATTTGAACCTTACTCAAATGGCTTATCGGTGCCCTACTGCCGAGGTAATAGGCACTAGTGAAATGAAAGATTATGAGATGCTGTTCCGGGGGAGTCGCAGTAGTGCTGTTGCAACTGTGGAGCCTCTTATCGGTGCAAGGGTTCCGGTTCTCTTGTGGAAAATTCGACCCCAGGACGAGCTTGCTCTTGATCATTATGAAGGATATCCAAATTTTTACCGAAAGGAGCTGTTTCCTGTGGAGTTGAGCGGCAGATCAGTAAAAGCCATGGTGTATATCATGAATGATGGGCGTCCGTTTGGAGCCCCTTCGGATTATTATCTTAGTACCATTTTGGAGGGTTATCATTCGGCTGGTTTTGATACGGGCTTTCTGGAACAGGCAGTGGAAAAATCGATCCAGTTAGCACAGAGTCAGGAACAGTACGAGCCGCAGCAAGGGAATCTGTTCGGACAGAGGTGGTGGTGAAATATAAGTTTTACTGCTCTTTTGGGATAATCCGTGTGTTTGTTTACGAAAAGGAGGTGCAGCCATGGCTGATCCCGTAACGATTACCCTGGCGGTAAAGGCGGCAATTATGGCAGCTGCAGATAAACGGACCTGGAAGGCGGTGGGTGTTCTCATTGCCGCGATTTTAACACCTTTTATCCTGATTATTGTCATGATTTCCAGTCTTTTGTCTGGAACTGCGAACCATAACAACGCCGCTGTTCAGCTATCCTTTCATGACGGAGTTATTTCAGGTCAGGTACCGGAGGATTATCGAGAATATATTGAGGACATGCGTAAAAGTTTTTCAAAGCTGGATGTGATAATTGCTGAAATTACATTGATGATTGAGGAGGGAAGTCTTGACTCTGTACAGGTTAAGGCTATTTTTTATTCTCTGTATTTCGGCGCTGAATCCTTGCGAGGGATTGATTATCAGTCATTTACTGACTGCTTCGTTCGCTATGAGGAACGCTCTCGTACATGGTCGGATGAGGATGGAATGGAGCATGAGGAGACCTATACCGCAGCGGTGCCGCTTACTTCCCTTCCAGTAATTTATAGAAATTTAGAAAGTACACTCGGGCGCAGGATTTCGTACGAAAATCAGGCAAATGCCTCAGAAATTTATTACCGGGCCTTGTATGGAACCGGCGCAACAGGCGAAGGAGACCGATTTGATCAGTGGTCGGATTGGCTGCCGGAACAGTTTGTCAATCCGACCACTGATCTGGCAGCAGGAGAAACTGGTTCTCAGGCTGTTCAGCTTGCACTGTCCCGTCTGGGAGATCCCTACTCACAGGAGCTTCGCGGTCAGGCAGGTTATACCGACTGTAGTTATCTCGTACAGTGGATATACCGTCAGCTTCGGGTAAATCTTCCCGGTACCGCCGCCGAGCAGGGAAAATATTGTGTCAACAATGGTCTGACCGTTTCGAAAGCCGATCTTGCTCCAGGTGATCTTGTGTTCTGGAGCCACAAAGTAAACGGACGTTATCTCAATATTACTCATGTGGGCATTTATGCCGGCAATGGCAAGGTAGTGGACGCCTCATCTTCCAGAGGACGGGTTGTGTACCGTGACCTGTTTGATGCAGACAAACAGGTGCTGTATGCAAGACCTTATGCGAAAAATACGGCACAGTAAAGGCCGTGATTGCCGGAAATAAAATTAAATATTAAAGGAGGAAAAGCAATGAGCATGTCAGAACTAAAGGTATCTTTTCCGTCGGAAAAACTGGAAGCACTCTGTTTTTTCATGGACAAAAAGGAGCTTACCATTGAACAGGAGCTGAAGGATTATCTGGACAAAACCTATGAAAAAGCAGTTCCTGCGCAAGTGCGGGAATATGTGGAGAGCCGCATGGAGCAGGTGTCTGCGCCGCAGGAAGGCCAGGATACATCCTCTGCAAGAGAACGACCAGAACGACCTGCCCGTCAGAATCGCCGCCAGAGGGAGCAGGCCGCTGCAGAGACACAGACAGAACACGTGCCATCCGAAACACCATCAGAGGATTCTCAGGAGGAAACGCCGGGTATGACTATGGGGATGTAACTGTAACCGCAGAAAAAGAAAAGGAGGTTCTAGCCATGATCAAGCTTGGAATAGACAATGGAAACTATAATACAAAATCCTCAGAAGGGATGCTTTATGCTTCCGGTTTTACTGCAAGTGACCGGGAGTTTTTAACACCGGAGCTTCAGCTGTTCTATGAAGGCAGCTATTACGCCATCGGAGAGCGGCGCCTGCGTTTTCAGCAGGATAAGACAATGGAGCAGGATACTTTTATTCTCACCCTGCCAGTCATTGCCGAAGCTATGAAACGTGATGGTGTAACGGATACAGATATCATGCTTGGTGTGGGGCTTCCCATCGACAGCTATGGTACACAAAAAGAAGCGTTTCGGCGGTATTTTCTACAAAATGTGTCCTTTGAGTTCGAAGGTACAGCATACCGATGTCGTATTTCTGACTGTAAAGTGTTCGCTCAGGGACATGCTGCACTGTGCCGGTATTATCCTCGTTTGCAGGAATACAGAAGCATTACCCTCGTTGACATCGGCGGTTATACGGTGGATGTTCTCACAGTCCATAATTTCAAGCTGGAGCGTGCAAGCTGTGTTAGTCTGCGGTTGGGAACGATCATCCTCTATAGCCGCATTCAGGACGTTCTGCAGAAAAGTGGCATTCTGCTTTCGGATGCTTTGATCACTGACGCAATCCGAGGGAAAATTCAACACACTGATCGTAAGAAAATTGAAGAAACAGTGGAGTATGAAGTGTTTGCCTACTGCAAGGAACTGCTGAACGCTCTGCGGGAACGGGGCTTGGATTTAAGGCTCCCTACTGTGTTTGCAGGTGGCGGAGCAGAGCTGCTGGAATCCCGGCTGCGAAGAAATGAGATTAATATTGTTGCTGTGCTGAACCGGTTTGCCAATGCGGACGGGTACAAGCTCCTGCTGGGATAAGACTATGCGAAAACGATACTATCTGTCTTTTGATATGGACGATCCCAGACACCAGGAAGCCGAGCGGCTGTTTACGCAGCAGGCCAGCCGTCATCGAACCGAATTTGTGGTATCCAGTATTCTATCCGCTGAACAAAACAGTCATATGGAACAAATTGTTCGGCAGGCTGTTCGAGAGGAAATAAATCAGCTCTCATTGAGAGTTACTCCTCCACAAGAGGAGCAGGCTGTGGCAGCACAGCTGGAGGAGCTTCCCGGCAGTCTGATACATGCACTTGAAGATTTCTAGCACCCTGATGTTTAGCGCAGAAGAAAGGTTGCACCAACTTGGCTCAAATTTATAGTCAGTTATTTAAGATGTATGCACCAACTTGGCTCACTCAAAATGGAGGTTTTAATTATGAAAACAACGCTAATCCCTATCTATTACGAACTGGAGAAACTGAAAACCCTGCGACAGTATCGCAATGATACAGAACTGAAGGCTGAGCTGGAGGCTGTGCTTCAGGCTCTCTATGAAAAGAATGTTCCTGCAGAGGTTCGGGGACGTATCGAATCAACGGGTAGCATATAGGAAGTTACGCTTTAATCTCTAAAATATTGAAAGTGGTCAGAACTATCAAAGCTATGAAAAGTAAAAACTACAAAAACAGGAGGATTTGCGCAATGGAATATAAAGAATTTATGGAAGAAATAGAACGGCATATCAAGGAATATTTGCCTGAGGAATGGAAAAATGCAGAGGTATCGGTTCGACAGCAGCTAAAAAATAATGGCATTCAGTTATATGGAATGAGTATACGGATACCTGGAAGTGATATTACTCCGCAGATGTACTTAGATAATGCCTACCAATCTTACAGCATGGGTGTCAGTATGGAGGAAATCCTAAAGAATCTTGCAGAAAAATACCTGGAGTCAGTGGAAGCAGCACCGAAGTTTGGCATACATAAGTTTGACTACGAAAATTGGAAAGACAGCCTGTTTATGTGTGCGATAAATGCTGATAAGAATCGAGAACTGCTGTCCAATGTCCCCCACCAGATGGTAGAGGATCTGGCTGTTGTATACCGCTATTTAATTGATGAGGATGGAGGCGTTTTTGGTACGGTCCTAGTCAATAATGATCATTTAAAGTACTGGAATATTGATTCAGAGATGCTGCATGAACAGGCTGAAAAAAGTATGAAGCAGCTTATGCCATATGAGTTCCATAGCATGGACTATGTAATTGCGGATATAATGGGATCTCCCGTAGAGGAGAGTCAGCTCAGCATGGAAAACAGCTTTATGTTTGTATTGAGTAATAGCAAAAAGTGGCAGGGAGCTTCTTATCTGTTCTGCCCGGATGTATTAGAAGCAGTTTCAAAGGAGCTTGGCGGAAACTATCTGATTCTTCCCTCATCGATCCATGAGTTGGTTGTGATTCGTGAAGAAAAGGAAAGAGGAATTGAGGATTTAAAGGATATTGTATGTGATATTAATCAAAGCCAGGTTGATGAGGAAGAACGTCTTTCTAATGAAGTTTATCGGTATGATGCGGAAACAGGTAGTATATCAATGGTATCTGACGGAGAAATGCAGCAGGGTATGCATCTGGAGATGTAATGATAAAAATTATATTTTAGGTACTGAGTAAAGTATGTAACAACATAGAGGAAAGATTCTCCCCCTGTTGCCGCCTGTATGCCCCTGTGACGCCTTTTTCTATCAGGAGCAGAGTGTTGCGCCATAAGTCAGTAAAAGCCCCTGTTGCCGCCGTTAACACCAAAATACGGACAGTGGTAAGAGCTGCCAAAACTAGGGTGATCCATGGGGGAGAAAATGATGCTGGTTAAAGGCAGGTGGTCGCTTTGCGCCACCTGCCGCTAAACATCGCCCCGCAACGCGGGTCGTGGGCATTTTTAAGGTGCACCTAAATGGGAGTGTGGTCACCTCTTAGGTGGTCAAAACCTTCTAAAATCTGCAGCATAGCTTAGAAAACAAAGGGTTTCCCGGGGTACACCTGTCAGGTGGTTCCGGGAATTTTTAAGACAAGGAGACCAATCATGAGTGAAGAAATCAAAACACGCATCCCGCTCTGGCTCTATCCAAGCACCTTAGAAGGGCTGGATGCAATTATACAAAAAGATAACTGTAAAAGCCGAAGTGAATTTATAGAAAATGCAATCCGTTTTTACAGGGGTTATATTTCTGCAGAGGACGGTATGAAGTATCTGCCGACCTCTATCACCTCCGCCATGTCGGGAATTGTCAGCTCATCAGAAAAGCGCATGGCTAGACTGATGTTCAAGCTGTCGGTCGAAATGTCAATGATGATGAATATCCTTGCCACCACTGCAGATGTGGATGAAAATACTCTGCGCAGGCTTCGGGGCAAATGTGTGAATGATGTGAAAAAATCCGTCGGTTCCGTGACTTTCGAGGATGTTGTAAAATTCCAGAAGGGTGATTAACCATGCCGCGGATTATCTTTAAATGCGGTTATATAAAAAACGACCCGGAGCATGTAAAGAACCTGGTCGGGTACATAGGGACACGGGAGGGTGTTGAAAAGCTCCCGTTTTACCGGAAAAACCAGCCTGCTACACCTAAACAGACCGAGCGTATTAACGATATTCTCAGACAGTTCCCTGATACCCAAAGCCTATTTGAATATGAAGACTATAAAAATAAGCCGACACTTGAAAATGCCTCTGAATTCCTTACCGCCGCCATAGATCATAATCTGGATCAATTGTCGCACCAGGAGGTCTATGTCAATTACATTGCCACCCGCCCTCGTGTTGAAAAACTAAGCAGCCACGGATTATTTACCGATGAGGATCAGCCGTTGATTCTATCTCAGGTAGCCGAAACTGTTGCTAAACATACCGGAAATATATGGACACCTATCATATCCATGCGCCGGGAGGATGCCGCCCGGCTTGGTTATGATAATGCATCTGCCTGGATTGCGCTCATACGTCAGCAGCGAAATGTTTTTGCAGAACAGATGAAAATCGCACCGGAAAACCTGAGATGGTATGCAGCTTTTCATAACGAAAGCCATCATCCACACTGCCATATGATCATTTACTCTGTTAATCCACGTGAGGGATATGTTACAAAGCAGGCTATAGAAAAAATGCGGAGCAGCTTGGCAAGAGAAATTTTTCAGCAGGACTTATTTCAGATTTACTCAGAGCAAACCACCCGGCGAAACGCACTGACAAAAGAGAGCCGGAATATCCTTAGGGAGCTATTGAATCGAATGCAGACAGGAACCTGTGACAATCCAGTGATTGGAGAATATATGTCAAGATTGGCGGAACGTCTAAAACAGACAACTAAAAGAAAGAAATATGGCTATCTGCCGGTATCGCTTAAAGAGCTGGTAAATCAGATTGTAGATGAGCTGGCAAAAGATGACCGTGTCGCAGAAGCCTATGCATATTGGTATGAGATGCGAAATGAGGTTCTGCATACTTACAAGGACAAGCTGCCTGAACCGCTCCCTCTATCCCAGCAGAAAGAGTTTAAGCATATTAAAAATGTAGTAATTGACGAGGCTGTAAACCTTGGAAATATGAACTTTACTTTTGAAGGGGATGAAAACGCTGAGCCTGCATTCCAAGAAGAAAGTTTTGCGGGAGAGATCCCGGAGGAGCCAGCAGCAATATGGGAACCGGTATTAATGGCAGAGGATTACGATGACAGCTTTTCCGATCCTCCGGATAGAAGCTTTCTGGCTGGTACTGGAGAACCGGAGCCGGGAAAAACGCACATTGCCTGGAATGACCGGTATAAGAAAGCTCGCACCTTCCTATACGGCAGCGACATAACGGAACCAGATTTTGAGCAAGCACTGCACCTGTTCCAGGAGGAAGCTGAGGCCGGAAACGCCCTTGCCATGCATGATCTTGGACGAATGTATACGGACGGGCTGGGTGTCGAGATAGATGGTGAAGCCGCGTTTGAATGGTATCATAAGGCTCTTTCGGCATTTATGTATATCGAAGCAGAAAAAGAAAACCGGTACATAGAGTACCGGATTGGTAAAATGCATGCTGTAGGACTTGGTACGGTTCAGGACTACGAGAAAGCGGTCGGCTGGTTTGACACAGCCGTATCTAAGAATCACAAGTATGCCCAGTATTCCCTTGCCGGTCAGTATTACCGTGGGCAGGGTGTTGAGCAGGACTTTCAGAAATCTTTTGATTTATATTGCCAGGCAGCAGCACAACATGTTCCCTATGCAAGCTATGAGCTGGCTAAAATGTACCGTGATGGTATTGGAACCGAAAGGAACGCAGAAAGCTCAGAGCTGTACTTTGAAGAAGCCTTTTATGGATTTAAAATTCTGGAGGAACAGAGCCACGATGATAAGCTCCAGTACCGCCTGGGGCAGATGCTCTATACCGGAACTGGAACGGAGAAGAATATAGAGGACGCTATTGGTTACTTTGAAAAATCGGCTCGGCTTGGAAATGTTCACGCTCAGTACATGCTCGGAAAGCTCTATCTGGATGAAAACAATGGACATACCAATACAGTGCTGGCAATTGAGTGGCTGATCAAGGCCTCGGTAGGCGGCAATGATTTGGCGCAGTACGTCCTTGGCAAGCTCTTCCGGGACGGAAACCATGTAGAAAAGGATACACAGAAAGCAATCTCTTTATTTACCCTTTCCGCCGAACAGGATAATTCCTATGCCGCATATGCCCTTGGTAAGCTGTATCTTGACGGAGAAGATGTACCCATGGATATTTTTAAGGCAGTAAATCTGTTCAGGAAAGCAGCAGAACAGAATAATTCATTCGCTCAGTATCAGCTTGGTAAGCTCTACTTGCTTGGTGAACATGTCCACAAAAATGTGGAGGATGCAGTCAAATGGCTGAATGCATCTGCCGGGCAGGGAAACCAGTACGCACAATACGTCCTTGGTAAACTATATTTACTGGGCAAGGAAGTACCCTGCGACCGGGAAGTAGCCATCCAATGGCTGACCCGTTCAGCTGAGCAAGGTAATATCTATGCACAGTTTTTCCTTGACCATCTGGATTCCTTCCGTGACCCTTCCCTGTTTCTTACCGCAACAAGGCTTTTGCACCATTTAAGCCAGTTATTCCGAGAGGAAGAACGAAAGCTCCCAGGCGGACCGGGTATACAGGTGGAAAGCAAGCTGCGCCGGAAAATCAGGGAGAAAAAGATTGCTCAGGGGCACGCCCGAGACGATCACGAACAGAGACTCACGACATATTAGCAAAAGGAGGACGCCCATGAAGAAAAAGTATCCGATCAGGCAGAAGATAAAAGCACTGCCTGATAGAAAACCTAACCGTCTCACATTCAACCCACCTGCGAAACAGCGGGTGTTTTTTTTTCACCGCTGTGGAGAGTGCAGGCATTAAAAAGGAGGTGGCCGGGAGATGGCATATATTCATTTTACTGATGAGCAAAAACATCGTGCAAATTCGGTTGACCTAGTGGATTTCCTGGAACGCCAGGGAGAAAAGCTCATCCGCTCCGGCAGGGAGTGGCGCTGGAAACGTTATGACAGTGTAACGGTACGCGGCAGCGAGTGGTTCCGTCATAGTCGGAAGGAAGGAGGTCACGCCATTGACTTTGTACAAGAGTTTTATAATCTGAGTTTCCCTGAAGCTGTACAATGGCTTCTCGGTGGTGAAGCTGGCGTGGAGTGGAATCAAACATCTAAAAGCGCACCTGCACCGAAAAAAGAATTTAAGCTGCCGAGGATGAATTCTGATATGCGCCGAGTGTTTGCCTATCTGATCAAGCAGCGATTTATAGATCGTGACCTGCTGACACATTTTGCCCGTAAAAAACTTATTTTTGAGGATGCAGAATATCACAATGCTGTTTTTGTAGGTTTGGATGAAAAGGGTATTGCCCGGCATGCCCACAAACGAGGCACTTATACCCAGGGTGAACCCTATAAAGGCAACGTTGAGGGCAGCGATCCGAGATACAGCTTTCACTGGAACGGTAAAAGTACCAAGCTCTATGTTTTTGAAGCTCCGGTAGATATGCTGTCTTTTATCACACTGTATCCAGAGAACTGGCAGGAATACAGCTATGTGACCCTGGATGGCGTTGCAGAACATGCCCTGCTCCAGCAGCTCCGGCATAATTCCCATCTGCAGGAAGTCATCCTTTGCCTGGACCATGACGAAGCCGGGATTGAAGCAAATTCACGATTAAAGGACAGCCTTTCAGAAAATGGATACTCAAATACAAGCGTGATGCAATCCATTAACAAAGACTGGAATGAGGATCTAAAAGAGAGACATGGAATAAATCCCATTCCCTCTAAGGAACACCCAAAGCTGGTATTGCTGCCACAGATGTGTGCCATACTGCCCGGTTTGTGTGAGATTCTTGCAGTACAGTGGGATGTCAGAAAGTTTTTGACTGATTGCCTTAAGGAACTGGAACCGCTTGTAAGAACTGAAAAGATTGTACCGGAAAAAGTAAATGTTGTCAGAGAATGTCTACAGTGCATGGCGGCTGGTTCCCTGCTATTGGCAAAAGAACTGTGCCGCCAGATGGAGCGTCCGGTGACAATCGAGCAGCTTATCAAAAAGCTTCAGATGAATTACCGTATTCATGAGGACAGGGGCTGGATGCGAACCCGGATGGAGAATGTCCGGTGGTATCTGGCTGAGATAGACCAGATGACAAATATGCCCGGCATCCGCACCGAAGCTGACCAGCAGCGGCTTGGCAGTTTATATCTTCGGTTGGCACTGGACTGTGTTAGAACGGGAATATTTGTAGAACTGGAGCATCAAGTCATAATGCCAAAACAAGAGCAGACTGCTAATATGTTAATGCGTATGTAACAGTTGACTTTATTTTATATATTGTATTTTGCGCTAAAATAATATATAATATTAGCATGAAATATAAAACAAGGAGGTACTCCTGTATGCATACGGAAACCTTAGAGGCGCTTCTGAAAAAAAGTGACGGTGTGCTATTTGCCAAGGACATCGCTAAAGCCGGAGTGCCAAATATTTATGTGGCAAAATTTGTGAAGGAAGGAAGGCTGGAGCGGGTAGATCACGGTGTGTACATCACACCGGATGTGCTGGAGGATCGGATGTTCATCCTGCAGAGCTGCAAAAGCCGGATTATTTACTCCCATGACACTGCCTTGTATCTTCATGATCTGACCGACCGTGATCCTCTGACATACAGCGTGACAGTCCCCACCGGCTACAACACCAAGCGCCTGGTGGAGGAAGGTCTGGTTGTGTTTTCCATTAAACAGGATTTATACGAAATAGGAGTTGAGGAAGTCAGGACGCAGTTCGGAAGAATGGTACGGACATATAATCCGGAACGAACCCTCTGCGACATGATTCGCAGCCGGAACCAGATGGACAGCGCCCTGCTTCCCGACGCAATCAAACGCTATGTACGCCGTAAGAACAAAAATATCCCCTTGCTGATGCAGTATGCCAATCAATTGCGCGTGGCAAAGCTGCTGCGGCAGTATTTGGAGGTGCTGCTATGAAAACATCAAGACAGCTCAATGCACTTATACGAAATATGTCTAAGCAAAAAAATATCAATTCGCAGATTATTTTACGAAATTATATGCTGGAACGTTTGCTGGAACGAATATCTCTGTCACCCTATAAGGAAAATCTGATATTAAAGGGCGGAATGCTGGTTGCTGCCATGGTAGGGCTGGATACCCGGACAACTATGGATATGGACACGACTCTCCGTGGCTATCCAATGACAGAAGACGCTATCCGCTCCGTTTTTACAGATATACTGTCTGTTCCGGTAGATGACAGCATAACCCTGACACTGAAAAAGTTGGAGGAAATAAACGACGATGCCGAGTATTCAGGGCTGCGTGTAACACTGGAAATGCTCCTTGATGAAACAAGACAGACTCTGAAGGTAGACATCACTACCGGTGATCCAATTACGCCTCATGAGGTCAACTATGCTTTTAAACTACTTTTTGAAGATAGAACCATAGAAATTAAGGCATATACACTGGAAACCGTACTTGCCGAAAAGCTGGAGACTATCTTTTCACGGGGAACTGCAAACACCCGGATGAGGGATTTCTACGATGTGTATATTCTTACCCATACCAGAAAATCTGATATCAGCGATTCCGTTTTAGGAAGTGCATTTGCACGAACCGTAAAGAAAAGAGGCAGTGATTTTTTACTGCGTGAGAATCTCGAACAAGCTGTCCTGATTTTAAAGGACAGCCCGGAGATGCACAAGCTGTGGGAGCGATATCAAAAAAAGTATGCCTATGCATGTGATATCCCGTGGCAGGATGCGGTTGATTCCGTTTTAGAGCTTACCAACGGAATTTCGATGACTGAACAGCAAGACATGGATATGAAAATGGAATTCTAAATAACCCTAAATCTCTAAAGCCGTCAAGGAGTATGAAACGCTCCCTGGCGGTTTTATTTACCCAAATATAAATTGGAGGTCAGACTATGCAGGCATCTCAACTTATCACGCTGATTGTCGCAGGTGCGACAATGTTTGGCGTAATTGGTTTTTTATCCTTGCTGGCCCATTATTACACCCTTAACGGCATCAAATCAAAGACTGTGGGTGATGGACAGCATGGGACGGCAAGATGGGCCTCAAAGCAGGAAATCAAGCATACCTATACGGAAGTGCGATTTGAGCCGGAGAAATGGCGTAAGGGTGAAAGTCTTCCAAAGGTACAGGGGCTGGTCGCTGGCTGGCGGCGGGCGTCACTTTTTGATAAGACGGCGCCCAACGGCTATGCATTGATTGATGACGATGACATCCATTGTCTGATGATCGGAGCTGCCGGTGTTGGTAAGACAGCCAATTTCCTCTATCCGAATCTGGAATATACCTGCGCCTGCGGCATGAGTTTTGTCACAACTGACACAAAAGGTGATCTCTACCGTAATTATGGAAGTATTGCAAAAGATTACTACGGCTACCATGTAGCAGTAATTGATCTTCGTAACCCCACTCGGTCGGACGGCAATAACCTGCTGCACTTGGTAAACCGATACATGGATTTATATCTTGCCAATCCTCACAGCCTGGTATATAAGGCCAGAGCAGAAAAATACGCCAAGATTACCGCTAAAACAATCATCAACTCCGGCGGTTTTGATACAGCTTCCGCAGGACAAAATGCTTTTTTTTATGACGCCGCAGAAGGACTGCTGACTTCTGTGATTTTACTTATTGCGGAATACTGTGAACCAAAGCAGCGACATATTGTATCTGTGTTTAAGCTAATACAGGATCTGCTGGCGCCCAGCGGAGTCAAGGGACGAACCCTGTTCCAGCTACTGCTGTCGCATTTGCCAGATGAACATAAGACCAAATGGTTCGCTGGTGCGGCTCTTAACAGTGCAGAGCAGGCCATGCAGAGCGTCCTCTCCACGGCGCTGTCCAGACTAAATGCATTCCTGGATTCTGAGCTGGAGCAGATTCTGTGCTTTGATACTGCCATCGACGCGGAAAAATTTTGTACAGAGAAAAGTGCTATTTTCCTCGTCATGCCAGAGGAAGACAGTACAAAATATTTCATCATCAGCCTTATTGTTCAGCAGCTCTACCGAGAGATCCTCTCCGTAGCCGATGAACATGGCGGCAGGCTCCCGAACCGGGTGATGATGTTTCTGGATGAGATTGGTACGATTCCCAAGATTGAATCTGCTGAGATGATGTTCTCTGCCAGCCGTTCCCGCCGTATGTCAATTGTCGCAATCATCCAGTCCTTTGCCCAGCTGGAGAAAAACTACGGTCGGGAGGGTTCTGCCATTATTATTGATAACTGTCAGGATACGGTGTTCGGCGGTTTTGCCCCTAACAGCGAATCGGCGCAGATATTATCCAAAGCCCTCGGAAGCAAGACGATTATGAGTGGTTCCGTCAGCCGTGGGAAAAACGACCCAAGCCAGTCTCTGCAGATGATTGAGCGGCCGCTTATGACACCTGATGAATTGAAGTCTATGCCAAAAAGTTATTTTATCGTAACTAAGACAGGAGCCTACCCCATGAGAACCAGGTTGAAGTTGTTTCTCGAATGGGGAATTGTTTTCGGCAAACCTTATGAGATTATGGAAAAGTCAGCCAGAAAGGTGGACTATGCCGACCGATTCACCTTGGAGGAAGAAATTATCCGGCGTCATGCTGTCTGTGAGGTAATGCCGGAAAAGCCAGCGGCAACTGAGGCTGCATCAGGAGAAAATATGCATTCATCGGCCTTAATCAATCTTGATCCATTTGTCCAAAAACATGAATCCAAAAAGGGGTGACGCTATGGGTTACTTTACCTCGCTTTATTCCTCTGAACTGCCACACCGTGCAAGAGCTGTCTATATGTATCTTTCTGACCGGTCTGATAAGGAGGGCAGATGTTATCCTGCGATTGGCACTATCGCCAGGGAACTTAAACTGTCCCGGAGTACCGTTAAACGTGCAATTGCTGATTTAGAAAAAAGTGGATATCTTACGAAAGTGCAGCGGTGGAGGGAGAACGGTGGCAAGAGCAGCAACATGTTTTATCTAAAAAAAGAGGATACCAGATAAAAGTCTGAAATATGATTCAAACACCAAGGGTGAAGTCTGCTTTTTTAGTGGTCCATGGTATGGTTCACCATGGACCATGTAGGGGAATCTCTCACTTTAAGAAAATCTAACAGCAGAAAAAGAACAAGGATTGGGGTGAAGAGAATGGCAGAGGTATCGGGGTAGTTAATTCTTGATTCCTAGAAATTTATGATGATATGCCGTAAGTATCTGGTATTGCTATTTCCATATAAATGATCATGGGAAGAAGCAGAAGTGTAAAGAGAACGCTGGCAAGGATACTCTTATTTCCGGAAACGGCTGATAAGGGAGAAAAAGCGTGCAATACTTATCGCAGCATCCGGAGTCTTTTTTAGATCCTGAGTGGAAGCTGGGAAAGAGTATTATACAAGCAGGAAAAGTTCATCTTCTCCCGTTTTTTTTATGAGAAGCAGGTTTTTAATATTCAGGTAAAGTTACAAATTCTGGTCTCATTCCCTGTTTTTCACCACAGGTAACCTGTTCAATTATTTTCATAGTCAGATAATTTCGGATATTAATTGGTTCCAGCATTGATTCATTAATTATCCTCCGATGCTTGATTGGCTGCTCCATAAAAAATAGGCAAGCGATAATCGGCTCGGTTCTGGTTCTTCCCTGTAATTGGTTCGATGAGTGTCTCTCACCAATCCGCAGGCAGTACTGGCGCGATTGTCTAATATACTCGCGAAAAATAAGAATATATGGTATACTTTTACACAGAAGCACAATCAATAATAGGAAGATGGAAAGGACTTGATATAATGGACTTAATGGAAGCAATTCTCACAAGAAAAAGTTATCGTAAAACATTCAAACCGGATCAGGTATCAGATGCCGATTTAAAAGATATTCTGAAAGCTGGTGTAGCAGCCCCTTCTGGCTGCAATCAGCAGACAACTTGTTTTATTGCAGTAAACGATCAGAAGATGGTCTACAATCTAGCTACTATTTATGGTGCAACATGGGCACTTACAGCACCTGCAGCAATTCTTCTGTTGACTAAAGAAAAGATTTCCTATAAAGGTAATTCCTACCACATACATGATTACTCCGCTGCAGCTGAGAATATTCTTTTGGCTGTAAATGCAAAAGGATATTCAACTACATGGGTTGAGGGACAGATCGAGGGAGAAAAGGCAAAAAAAATGGGGGATCTTCTTGGAGTACCGGAAGATTTGACGGTAGTTATCTATATGCCATTGGGAATTGCAGATAAAGAAACTCCTGGTGTTGAAAAAAAAGCATTTGAACATAGAGCATGGTTGAACGGATATGGAAAAGAATTTTAGTTTATATTGCATATAAAATGAATAGTAATAGTGAGAGCATAAATTTTCTTGTGTTCAGAAAGCTATCCACCGTTTGAAATTGAATTTGATATATAATAGATTCCTTTACACTGTCAAGTTCGGAAAGCACTAGTTTTCGTGTTTGTGCCTTATAAACTGCCTTGAAATATGCCGTGATTTTTTGATATCTTAATAGAATACATATTTAAAAGAATTATGAAGCATGTGAATAATACATCGTTCTACTTCTGCCTGGGGATTAACAGCAGAAGTACACCTTAAAATCAAAAGCTCATCTATACAAAAAATTAGAACTTTCTGTACTCTGTGATTCTTTAAATCATTAAGTATACCAAGCTAGAACTTTGAAATTTATTTGTACCTATGTTAATAATCAGAATATCTTTGGTTCCATCAAGTTAACACCAAGAAATACAGGTTGTACGGTTAAGGGGGCTGCCATATTCATGAATCTTATAGTGAATCGCATCCAGAAAAATAAAGGGATCGATTGGTGCCAGAGGACGTGACTTCCATTCCTTTACTTACGGTATAATCTTGTCTATGATGTCACCGACCCTTTTTATTATTAATCTCTTTTTTGTATCAATTCTGTTCCCCATTTTGCCAATTCATTAAGAACCGGTAATAACATCTTCCCGTTTTGTGCCATTGAAACGGCAAGAGGAGGAATGTATAGCCAAGGACCTCGTGCTGATTGGGAGATGGGCAATCGATATATTAGAACTTTGTTGGGATTTTTTGGAATTAAAGAGATTAACACAATAGCATTTGAATTGGCAGATGTTTTACAGGGAGATGAATACAAACATGTTCTTAATAACAGTATTGAAAATGCCAGGAAACTCGCGAAAGTATTTTAAAGCTGATTGTTAGGTTTGATCAGATTGTATAGATAAGACAAACCAAATTACTTAACATCTCATTTGAATGGAATATGCTAAAGATAGCCAAGATACTTAATTGTGCATTACGCACGAAGCGAAACCCCGGAGAGGGCTAGTCTCCGGGGGTTCTTTTTAGTTAGTTGCCCTATTGAAAAATGAGTATTGATAGTTGGTAACTTTAATAATATATTATTTAAGAAATTTATAATTTTCCATTGCACTCTTTGGGAATGTCCAGAGTTAATTGTCGTGGCATTTCTTTTTGGAGAATATAGTCAGTACAACAATTTATAAGCGACTTTATTTTTATGCAGTATATATAAAGTGATTCCCAATATACTTACAAGTAATTCAGACGCAGGAAATACGCACCAAACGCCTAACATGCCACCGATCGCGGATAGTAAGAAAGCCATTGGTATGATAACTACAAATCCACGTAGAATAGAAATAATATGCGCAGGGAGTGCGTTTTCAGTAGAAGTAAAGTAAACAGACATGATGATATTAAATCCGGCAAACAGGCAGGCAGTAAAATAATACCTCAATCCGGTTACAGCGATACTTTGCAAGAGAGTATTTTCTTCACTGTTGAATATGTTGGCTATCTGTGCAGCTCCGAAAAATACACATAAGTAAACTATGCCTGATATAACTAAAACGGCTGTCAGAGCATAGCGCAAAATCGCTTGGACATTTGCGCGGTTCCCAGCTCCGTAATTACTGCTGACAATCGGCTGAATACCTTGTGCAACACCCGTATATATTGCCATTACCACTAATGACAGGTTAGCTATAACGCTATATGCAGCGACACCAATATTTCCTTGTAGTCTTAATATAATAATGTTAAATACAATGATAACGATACCCGAAGAAACCTCTGAAATAAGTGAAGGCAATCCATTTGAAAAAATAGTTATAGTTAATTTGTTTGAAAGTTTGCATTTTTTCAGATGAAAGCAATTTTTCTTTTTAATGAAAAAGGGACATAATATTAGTATACTGATAACTGGGGCAAGACCAGTTGCGAGCACTGCTCCGAAAATCCCCATTTTAAACGGGAAAATAAAAATATAATCTAAAACAATATTAGAAAAACTTCCCCCAAGCATAGCAGTCATAGAGATTTGTGGAGAGCCATCATTCCTTACAAAGCACAAGAGTACATTATTAATTATAAACATAGGGGCAAACAATAAAATTACTTGCAGATAAGTTTTACTCATTTGACAAACCGTTTCATCAGCTCCAAGTAATTTAACAATATTGTCAGAGAAAAGTATCCCGATCATAAAAAAAACAATTGAAAAACCGAACGCCAATATAACAGAATTTGTAAATGTGTGATTTGCTGCCTTCTTGTCATTTTGACTTTTTAAAATAGAATATTTAGTACCGCCGCCAATACCAATCATTAGCCCAGTACCATGGATAAAGCTATAGATCGGAATTGCGAGATTTAGTGCGGTTAGTCCATTTGTTCCAAGTCCTTTTGAAACAAAAAAAGTGTCTGCTAAAATATAACAGGATAGTCCCATCATACCAAGTACATTTAGCGACGAATATTTTACAAAATCCTTAAAGCAATTCAAATTATTCATAAAATAAAACCTCCAATCAAAAATAAAAAAGTAGGCCTGCGTTGTGTAACACAGGCCTACTACACAATAGAAACCCCGGCGGGTTGGTTTTGTTATTTTAAAGTAATGATATTGGCTCTGTGCCAATTAGAACGATTTATACTTTAAGGATACATTTTGAAGCATATTTGTAATCTTTATCAAGCACTCATCAGTTATCCCAAGCTTCTTTTGAAATTTTTCTTCCTCAAGTCTTACGATAATCAGTTTATCAGGAGAAATATTTTGAATTACATTTTTTAACTTTTGAACAGATTCTTCATCATCGTTATATCCTCTTATAATTGTGACTTCAAAGATAAACTTTCCCTTATACTGTTTTCGGAAGTTCGCCATATTGGAGATATATTCGGATAGCGTATAACCTTGGATTGGTCTTTGGACTTTCTGAAAAGCGTCTTCGGTGATTACCTTTAGTTCACCGACAACTTCATCACACAAATTTGCAATTTTTATATAGTCTTTTCTATTTAGCAAATAACCATTAGATAACAAACGAACAGGGAGTCCCTCATTTTTTATGAACCCTATAATGTTGTAAATTTGGTCATGTATAAGAGCTTCCCCCTTTGAATTAATAAAAACAAGTTCTGCATTTGTCTGCTCAATAATTTTTTTTAATTCAGTTACCGAATCATTCATATTACCAAATGCAATTTGAGTATCAATCTTGTTTTCTGATCTTCCAATCGGACAGAAGATACAATCAAAATTACAATACTTTTCAGGAAGAATATTTACTTCCAATACTCTTTTACCATCCTCAATATAAATATCTTTATAATCAAATCCATGCATAGTTTAGCCTCCTCAAACGATACTTTTTTTCGCAATTCTATATAAACAAATTGCTTTATCCATTTTTTCTTGCCTTGACGGTCATAGACACAATTTCAGATTCATATACTATTAAATAATTCTTAGAAGCAGAAATATATTTTTCTCCATTTTCCAAATACACTGGACTATATTTTTGAAGTGAATATATCCCCTCTAAAGGCCATCAGCATTTGTACCATGAAATAAACAAAAAAACGCCTTAAAACCATTCCTTCTAAGGCCTAATGAAATGGTATAAGACGTTTACCCGGCGGCAAATTAATAATACAAATAAAATTTATCATACTTTCATAAAAAAGTCAAAATCTTTTTTTATTAATAAATGATTGAAAATCAAGCGATATGAGAATATCTTGATATTTTAACCATAGATTTTAGGCTAAATGAACTAAGTAGTGAAGCAGTAAAAATGTGCTTGAATAAAAGCACTGAAAAAAAGATTTTGAAAAGTGAAATCATTATAAGAGGAAATATATAGCATAAGAGGGTGTCGCTAAATTACAAAAATAAAGTGATGGAGTGAAACCCTCCTTCTCTTAATATCAGTTTTTACTCTTTTTATATCATTATCTGTTTGTTCTTAATTTTCTGTATCACAGAACTTCTCCTGCATATATTTCCCACTAACCTGGAGACTTCTGATTGGATCATTATCTATCCAGTTTTTATGAGTTTCTAATACAATACCTTCTACTCCGTTTTTTAAAGCAATTGCTGAGAGTGTATCCAGATCCATATTACCAGATCCTAATTCAGTGGCATTTTCTTTTAATATTGGTGTCATGTAAGGGCCAGATCTAGTATATCCGCGGTCATTTATATGCCATAATTTCATACGATTACCCAGCTTTTCCATTAAGGCCGGAACATTAGCACCACCATCAGCCATCCAGTAACTATCAAATTCAAAATTTACATATGCTGCATTTGTTTCTTCAATTATGATGTCATAGGCTGTTTTTTTAGAGGTTACTTTTTGCAATTCAACATTATGATTGTGATATAAAAGATGTATTCTTTCTTCAGAAAGAGCTTCACCAGCTTGATTCAGACGTTGGGCAAGCTGTTCTGCATCATCTAAACTACTATAATTAAATTTGTACATACCAGTAATAACTACAGTATCTGTTCCAAAACTTTTCGCTTCATCAGCTACTGCTTTTGCATTATTCTCAATTCTCCCCAAATTACTATGTATACTGATGACCTTTAGTCCACTTTCTTCAATAAGCTTTGGCCAATCAAGCTTACCACCACTGCCAATAGACATTCCTGAAAATTTTGTCATTAGTTTTACAAGCATAGAAGATTTGTGAATCATAAAATCATTTAATTCGATAGATTCATAACCTGCATTTTTTATAGCAAGTAATGTCTGCAAAGCGTTATCATAATTATTACACATTGTTCCTATCATAATTTGTTGAACTGCAGTCGTTATATGTTCAGTATCATTCGCATCATTGCTTTTTCCAAAAACATTCCGTTCTGCAGTTTGCTCCGTTATGTGTGATCTAACAATTTTATTAATTCGGACATTTTCTTTTATTCCATAGCCAGCAATAAATATTATTACAAGAAAAATGAATACACTGATTATTTTTAAAAATTTTTTCATATTTCTTTTCATTTTCACATCTCCTTGACTTATCTCATTAGTACTTTATAATTATATCAACATCTGTCTGTTTTACAACCGACAGATGTTTTGAAAATGTTGAATTCCAATGGAGGAGCTATGTCAGAAAAGAATAATGGCAACCATAGAAGTAAGTTAACAAAACGCCTGATACGTGAGGCTTTATTAAAAATGTTAAAGACATATAATATTAATAAATTAACCATACGTGAATTATGCCAGGTTGCAGGAATAAATCGTACTACCTTCTATAATCACTATGGAAGCCAATATGATGTATTAAATGAAATTGCTGAAACGTTCATACAAAGCACTTCTTTTACTGTTATAAATAATATCACTGCAGGCAGGAATATTTATGAATGTCTGACTCAGGTTCTGCAATATATAAAAGAAAATCTTGAATTTGCAAAACTTGTATTAGATCAAAATAATTATGACCTAATCACCCACATCTCAATTTCACTGCCGGAGTTCGACCATATGGTTATTAAACACTTGCCAGTAAACCTTGATTTGGATGAAAAGAAGGCGATTGCTTCGTTTGTTCAGTATGGATCAGTAAGACTTCTTAAAGAATGGATTCTCTCAGATTGTTTGAAATCACCGGAAGAAGAAGCAAGGCTAATTTTATATATTGCTGGAAGAACAATTGGTAATTGATAATCGGAAGATAGCAAACTTATACTTTGCAGCCTTATTTCATTCCTGTAGTAACTCAAAATATTGACTGATAAACTCCAGCATATGACATATAGCGGTCTTTCTTGCGATTAACTGCTATTTCCCATAAAAGAGGTGGTTATAAAGGAACTGTAACTACATCTTCTGTCATATATTTGCGGATAATGGGAAGAGGTAAAAGACCGATGCAAAGACCATAAGATATCATCTCCACAGTTAAGTTAGGCATCAGACTTTTATATGAAAGATTTGGCTCAAACCCTTCTCTTTCACAGTAAGCCATAAAGGCATTATGGAGAGTAGCTGCCCAATTATTCCTGTTCATTGAGGAGATCAGAAAAATGAAAGCAGGGAAACTCGTATAGGATATCAGTGCTCCGGGTTTTTTATCATATAGATGGCAAAGAGAATTCGTCAATAATGACGAATTCTCTTTGTTTCTTTATGAGACTTTAACATTTTTTTAAATTAGGATAGATGTTACAATTTTTCTTGACAAAATGTTAACAAGCAATATAAAAAGGAGAAGGCAGCATGAAAAAATATCCTCATTTATCCAGCCCATTTACGATTCGCGGCATAACATTTCGAAACCGCATATTTACAACACCAACAGGATTGACTTATCCAGATGAATACAGTGGGGCACCCGATTTTAGAACAGTACTGTTCTATGAAAAGAAAGCTCGAGGAGGAGCGGCGAGCGTAACATATGGAGAAACACCAGTAAACAATGTTGATGCTGTACGCCGTCCTAATGTAGATGTAATCCGGCCTGATTTTGCAAGGATGATTTTTCCGGCCAAAAATTGGATTAAATATACGGATGCAATTACAAGACACGGAGCAGTTGCTTCCATACAATTAGCGCACGCAGGACTATTTGCAGAACCGGTTTTTAATGCAGGCGGGGGAACGCCTGTAGGTCCCGTTGACATGGATAAAGAAAATGGAACTCATGTAAAAGGTATGGGTAAGGAGGATATGGACCGCATTGCTAATGATTTTGCAGAAGCCGCATTCTGTGCAAAATCAGCAGGCTTTCAAAAGGTAGTGGTTCAATGCTGCCATGGCTGGTTACTGTCTCAGTTTTTATCACCAGTCTGGAATACCAGAACGGATGAGTATGGCGGTTCAATTGAAAATAGAGCGAAGTTTCCGCTGCAGGTTATAAAAGCGGTTCGTGAGAGAATCGGAGACAACATGCTTTTAGAAATTCGTATTAGTGGAAATGAATATCAGGATGGCGGATGGCCGTTGGAAGATGTCATCAAATTTTGCAAGATGGTGGAAGGAACTGTCGATATTATTGAGATATCATCTGGCGACTATCATAATTCAGAGCATCACTGCTGGACGAATCCTTTGATGCCGCACTTTGCGAATATGCATATTGCGAAGGCATTAAAAGAAGCTGGAGTAAAAACACCGCTAACCGCTGTTGGTGCGAACGATGATCCTGGTGAAATGGAACGTTTAATTGCAGAAGGAGTAGTAGACTTTATTTCAATCGGCAGAGGCATTTTAGCGGACAGCGATTTGCCAAGAAAGATTTTGACTGGTAAAGAAGATAATATCCGTCCATGTATCCGCTGCTGTGACTGTATGGATCGAATCTATAATGGCTTCTATGCATGTAATGTAAATCCTGCTGCTGGTCAGGAAGCATACTTGTTAAATACACCTGCAGTGGAAGAAAAGAAAAAGGTATTAATTGTCGGCGGCGGGCCTGGTGGTATGGAGGCAGCTATTACAGCCAGTAAGAGAGGGCATGATGTTACCTTGGTTGATGATAAAGACCAATTAGGTGGTACTCTGTTATTTACCGGTAAAGATGAAAATAAGGACGATCTGAAGAAATTGATGGATTACTATATACATCAAGTTGAAAAGAGCAATGTTAATGTTTTATTAAATACGAAGGCTGACACGAAGCTGCTGGAGGAATTACAGCCACAGGCAATTATTGTGGCGGCTGGAGCGACACCACGTGTTCCCAATATTCAAGGAGTAGAAAAAGCTTATCATGCAACGGCTGTCTATTATACACCTGAGAAGATTGGAAAAAAGGTTGTACTCATTGGCGGAGGACTTATTGGCTGTGAGGTAGCTTTGCATTTGAGCGATGAAGGGAAAGATGTTACAATTATTGAAATAGCAGATCAAGTTGTAAGAGACGCAAATATGTTCATTAAGCCAACAATGCATGAGCAATTGGAACAAATGAAAGATTCCATTCATGTGTGTGTGAAGGCGGCTACAACTTCCATTGATGGGAATGGAGTTACGTATAAGGACGAGAACGGGAATGAAAACTTCGTAGAAGCAGATACTGTATTGTATGCAGTTGGAAGTGTTGCAAATAGTGACCTGGTTAACGAATTACGTGCATGGGATGGCTATGAAACATTTATGCCGATCGGTGACTGTACAGGTGCAAGCATTTTACGGAAAGCAATTCATGGAGGTTATTTTGCTGCATTAGATATTATTTAATTTCATTTATAAAACAAGGTCTTAATGACAATTCCTTTGTCTTGAGGCCTTGTTTTAATCTGCTATGACTGTATAATATACAGGAAGAGGGGAGGCAGATATTTTGGAACTTAATATTCATGTGATATTCGACAGGCTGAAAAAATATAATCCGGAAATCAATACAAATTGTGAGTATGAATTATCTCTTAAGCAGGTAAGAATATTTGAAGCATCAAAAGAGCTGGAACAGGATTATTTATATCTGGTATCAGAAAATGATTTTATCTCATATCATGAACGGTTCGTAAATGCACAAGTTGTCCTTTTAGGAAATGGCAGAGAAACGGACTTCACGATGTCTGCCATTATGATTCGTGGGGAATATTCTTTTTTAGATGTATTTCAAACCATACAGGATATCTATTTGTATTATGAAACGTGGAATCTGGAACTTTTAAAATGCATAGCATCTTATAAAAAAATAGACGTAGTTGCTAATATAGCATCGCAGGTATTGAATGAGCCGTTTTTTTTGTTTGATGTAGCTTTTAAAGAAATCTGCATAGGAGGAAGTATATCCGGTAATTACGCAAATCCAGATTTTAAACATGTTGTGGATAATGGATATCTGCCATGCGAAAATCAGCAAGGATCAAAAGAATTGATATATAGTTATGAAAAATGTGGAAGGAAGCTGTATCCATCCATAGGAACTGATGTTAACAGAACAAACATGCTCTTAAATATATTTGTAAATAAAGAGTTTTTCGCAATTTTTCTAAGTATGGATACAATGGAGGTTTGTTCGAAAGGACAGATTTCACTGATGTATTATATCAGAGATTTATTAGAACTATCCTTTACATCGGTATCAAAAAGTTTTCAGATTGAAGAGACCTCTGATTACTATATAAAAAAATTATTAGATCGGGAATCGGTAAAGGAAAATGTTATAAGCCGGGCATTGATAAAATACAATTGGAAGACGGAAGGTCATTATTACGTATACACTATTTGTAATCGTAATGGCGTTGCACTTGGAAGAGTTAAGCAGGAATTTTGTTTATTGAGGCTTAAAGAAAATCTGAATAGTGCGATTATACTTGCCCATGATGATTATATTTTAATCATTATCAATCTGGTTGATGAGGAGCAGGAAGCGAAATTTACAAACATATTAATAAATCTGTTAACAAATTTAGAAGTAGGTTGTGTAAAGAGCCAATTGTTTGAGCGCTTTACAGATTTGTCCATTTATTACCAGCAAACTCTGATGGTAATTAAATTTGGAAAAAATTTTAGTGATAATAGTAAATTTATTTCGAATTTTAAAAATGAATTTTTTTCATGTATTTCAGGAAAACTTTCAGAATCAGTTGATTTTGCAGTCTGGATTGAACCTGCAGTATTAAAGTTACATGAATATGATTTCAAGCATAATAGTGAATATGTTAAGTATTTAAAGACATTTTTAATATGCGGTTGTAATATAAAACTTGCATCACAGCATTTATTCTTTCATAGGAATACATTTGTCTATCGGTTGGAAAAAATCAGACAAATAATGGGCTTTGATATTGCCTTGTCTTCAGATGAAGAGAAAATACAGGTACTTTATTCGTGTGTGTTACTGGAAAAAAAAGAATAAAAGGAATAAAAGATATCAAAAATACTGATTAGCAATAGTTTTCAAACGCCCAGTTAGTTACAAAAGATGAGTGGGATGTAAGATGATTCTTAAAAATGGCATAGAAAAATATAAAAATGCCCCATTGTGATGTCGATTCAAAAATAAGATAATTAAGTCAATTCATTAATGGACACAAAAATTACTAGGAGGTTTATCTATGCCCAAAAAGAATTCATCAGCTTATATTTCGCTGCCAAAAAGTAAAACCAGTCTGATACATAATATAAAGAAATACTGGCCGTATTATGTTATGGTATTGCCAGGAGTTATTTTCTTTTTGATGTTTAAATATGTCCCCATGCTTGGAAGTATTATTGCTTTTGAGGATTACTCCGTATTTAAAGGTATTTTAGGCAGTCCATGGGCAGGATTGAAGCATTTTAAAGCTCTTTTTAACTATCCTGATTTTAAACGGATTTTTACCAATACCCTGTTATTGGGATTATTAAAAACCGTTCTGATATTCCCAATACCGGTTATACTATCATTGATGCTTAATGAGGTAAAGAATTTAAAGCTGAAAAAAGTGATTCAGACATCAATCTACATTCCTTATTTTTTGTCATGGGTCATTGTGGGCGGTTTGATCTTTGATATTTTTGGAGTAGGCGGTCTTTTTAACAATATCAGAAATGCATTTGGAATGGATACTGTTCTGGCTATGCAGAAAGAAACCTGGTTTCGTCCTATTTATGTAATCTCTTCAATCTGGAAGGATGCAGGCTGGGGAACGGTTGTCTATCTGGCTGCCATCAGTGGGGTTGATCCGTCTCTTTACGAGTCCGCTGCAATGGATGGTGCCTCCCGGTTTGGAAGAATGCGGTATATTACATTCCCGCTGCTTATTCCCACGATTTTAACACTGTTCCTTTTAAATATAGGCAGTTTTCTGGAGCTTGGTTTTGATCAGGTATTTAATTTGCTGACCCCCATGACTTATAGTGTAGGAGATATTTTTGATACTTATGTTTATCGTATGGGTATTCAAAAAGCACAATACAGTTTAACCACCGCTGTAGGGCTTTTCCAGTCTGTTATTGGTCTGTTTCTTGTAATGACATTTAATAAGCTGGCAAATAAATTTTCAGATGATGGAGGACTGTGGTAATGAGAGAATCAATAAAAGACAGGTTGTTTCAGGGATCGATTACGTTTGTTTTGTGTATACTGGGGGCAATTGCTTTGATTCCCTTAATCAGTGTTGTTGCTATGTCTTTTAGCTCAAAGGCCGCAGCTGATATGAATATTGTCAACTTATGGCCGGTGGGCTTTACGTTAGCATCGTGGAATTATATTCTAACGGATGGCGGACTTTGGAGAGCATTTTTCATAACCTTGACTTCTACGATTATTGGTACGATTCTGGCTCTTACCATCACCTCTTTGATGGCATATCCTTTGTCTAAATCCAACTTTTTAATGGGGCGCGGACTTGTTTTGTTTGTGATTATTACCATGATTTTTAAAGCTCCGGTAGTTCCTTATTTTTTAACCATAAGGGGAATGGGATTGTTTAATAATCCGTTAGTGTTGGTTCTGCCTCATATTTTAACGGCTTATAATTTAATCATTATGAGAACATTCTTTAAGCAGTTCCCAGAGGAGGTAGAAGAGGCTGCTAAGATTGATGGCTGCGGATATTTTCAGATGCTGTATAAAATCATTCTTCCCTCATCCAAAGCAGTTTTGACTACAGTGGGCCTGTTTTATGCAGTGACTTTATGGAATCAGTTCCAGCATCCGTTGATGTTTATCCAAAAAGCTGATTTATTTCCTCTCCAGTTGAAGATTCGGCAGTTGATAAGCGGAGGAAGTGAGATGGCCAACATAACCATGATGTCAAACGCAAATTATACGGAGAGTACACTGAGTGCAGCCACAGTTGTATTTGCAATTATACCGATTATAGCAATTTATCCCTGGCTTCAAAAGTACTTTGCTCAAGGAGCTATGCTGGGATCAGTGAAAGGCTGAAAGGTTTTAAGGCTTTCTTCTCAACAAGTCTTAAACGTACAGAGAAATAATGGAATAGTATAAAAGTTGAATGGCAGCAGGAGGATTTTCCTGCTGCTTAGATTTGTAAAATGAGGTAATAAAGGGAGGCGGGTACAATCAAAAGATTTTTTAGAAATATGAAGATAAGAAAAAAACTGATAATTAGTTATCTGTTGGCATGTGTGATACCTTTGGTTGTTTCATGTTTAATTATTAACAGAGTATCTGCAAGGAATCTACAGGATACCTCTCTTGAGCTTGCTTCTATTTTCAGTTCCCAAATCGTTACGAACATAGATGATTTTATAGAAGAATATGATAAATTAACAAAAACCATTCTAATAGATAATGATATTATTTATGAGTTAGATAATGATACCAATCCAACTGTGCTTGAACGGATCAACCATCAATTAGAACTGCGCAGAATTATGATGCGGCTTATTACCCTAAAACCAGAAATAAAAAATATTTGTTTTTTAACTGTGGAAGATCAATTTTATCAATTTAATACTGAGGGCAGATATGTAGATAAAAAAAATCTGAAAAGTCAGAAATGGTTGGATGGAATACTAAAATCAAAAGATCAATTGGTCATAACCGCTGTCCATGACCGATCCTATTATGATAGAGATAAAGATGGAATTGTGTTTACAGTAGGCAGGAAAATTCTGGATTATAGCGGTTCTTATGTGGGACTGCTTTTGATTGATTTAGAACCAGAAAGTTTGATTAAATTAAACGATGATTTTTTACTTGCGAGGAACCAGTATAATATAAAAATAAGTATTACGGATTCTAATGATGAAATTCTTTACGATTCAGATGTAGCCAGCGGGCGGCTCACCTGGGAAGAAGTGAGAAAAGAAGAATTCCCTCTTTTATATCAAAAAAAACCGCAGGATTACATTGTACTGACAAATGAAACGAAGCGGGAAGATTTAAAAGTGAACGTAGTGATCCCTAAGAGCAGCCTGCTCTTTAAAATTAATAAAATAAAATATGTCACAGCTGTTGCTATTTTTGGCTGTATATTTGTCGTTGTTATTATTTCTACTATTTTCAGCAAAATGATAACCAGGCCAATTGGAAAGCTACAGAAGCGGATGCGTCAGGTAGAAAAGGGAGAATATCGGGAATTGATACAGAAAGATTCGGATGATGAAATTGGAAGCCTGGTAAACAGCTATAATAGGATGGTGCTAAAGATCAAAACTCTGATTGAGGATGTATACATGGCTGAAATTAAGCAGAAAAATGCGAAATACCTTGCTTTAAAGACTCAAATCAATCCTCATATGCTTTATAATACATTGGAATCGATACGCATGAAGGCACTGGTGAACGGATCGGATGAAGTGGCGGATATGATTAAAATACTTGCCAGAATGTTTCGGATGACCTTAAGCGACAGTATAAATCCGCATAAAATAAAGGATGAGGTAAACTATGCAGAAAATTATATAAAACTTCAAAATATGAGATTTCAGAATTTGTTCTTTCTGGAAGTTGATTTGGAAGAAAGTATGCTGGAAATACCTGTCATTTCTATGATACTACAGCCAATCATAGAAAACAGCATAGAGCATGGACTAAAAGAGAGAGGAACCCCTTTGCATATTGTTGTGAATGGGAAGATTATCTGTAATAAAGATGCGTTGATTCAAATATGTGATGATGGAAAAGGAATTTCGTCGGACCTTATCGATGAGATCAATAATAATATTTTAGATACAGAGTCAGTTAAACTGAAACCTGATCAGAAAGAAGAGGAAATAAAAACAGGCATTGGATTAAAGAATATTGCTGAACGGATTAAATTGTATTATGGGGAGAAATACTATCTTAAAGTGGTAAAAAGTGAAGAGGAAGGAACTGTTATAGAAATTTGTATTCCTATTCAATGGGAGCATATCAGAGAGGGGGACGGTTCGTGATTTATCGTGTAATGATCGTGGATGACGATCCAGGTATTGCAGAGGGAATCAGTTTTTTAATACAGCGTTTTATGCCGGAATGTCAGGTCGTGGATCTGGCTTTTAATGGAATACAGGGATTTGAGAAAGCACTTACTATAAAGCCAGACATTATTCTGACAGATATACGTATGCCGGAAGCTGATGGACTGGATATGATCCGCCGGTTAAAGAAAACAGATTTAAATACGAGATTTATAATTCTGAGTGGATATGCAGAATTTGAATATGCCAAAACAGCGATTTCATTGGGAGTGTCAGAATATATCACGAAGCCTGTGGAAGAGGAAGAATTGTGTCTGGCTTTGAAAAATGCCTGCAGCAGGGTGAATGAGGATCATAAAAAGCAGGAACAAGAACAAAATATGGAAAATGTAATTAAGGAATATGCTTTAAAGGATATTCTGGAAAGCTCCGATTCGTCATATGAGAATGTGAAAAGCCGATTGATTCATATTGGATTTCCGATTGCATATAAATGGTATACTTGCGCCATTATGGAAATAAATGAAAAAGAGACAAAAGAGGTACGAGAAAAATTTTTTGCCGGAATCAGAACATATACAGATAAGTTTTTAAACATTTGCGGAGAAAAACTTATAATATCATATTCTGAAGATTCAGCGGTGTTGATTATGGCCTATGAAGTAGAATATCAAAAACTCTCTGTTAATATGGGAAAGCTGCGGCTGGAGCTTTCTAATGCTTTGGGAGCAGCTGTAAGTATTGGTATGGGGAGAATCTATTCTAAAGCAGAAGAAATCAGACAATCGTTTGAAGAAGCCCGCTGTGCTTTGAATTATAAGATTATTAAAGGTTTGGACTGTGTGATTCTTTATGACCAGATTTATGATATTGATTTAAAACCCAATCTGGTATCGGATGAAGATATAAAAAGATTTGAAATCTGCATTGATAATATGGACGATAAGGGATACAAATTGGTAATCGAAGAAATATTTCATAAAATTGAAAAAGAAAAAGACTTATCTCTTAAGGATCTTCAACTTCTCAGCCTGAATCTGATTCTTTCAGGGATACGGAAGATGTCATTTATGCAAATACAACTGAATGAATATTTAGGTAAAAATATTTTTTCTTTAGAGAGCATAGGTAAATTTCAAACCACAACACAATTAAAAAACTGGATTTTTAATATGCTGAAAAGCATGAATGAACTGATGTTAAAAAACAGTATACCTGAGAAACGAGATGTAGTAGAGGAAGCAAAGAAATATATGAATAAAAACTTTAATAGAAATATCAGTCTCAATGAAATTTCTGAACGTTTTTTTATAAATCCTTATTATTTCAGCCAGCTATTTAAAAAGAAGACAGGAGAAACTTATCAGAATTATTTGATTCGTCTAAGAGTTGACAGGGCAAAAAAGCTTTTAGAAGAGACGAACTTAAAACTCTATGAAATATGTGAATTGATTGGTTATACGGATATCAACCATTTTAACAAGATTTTTGAAAGAATTATCGGTGTAAAACCTGGTGAATATAGAAGGTTTATAGAAAAAGACTCAAATTAATCAAGAAAAATCTTAAGAATGACAGGGTAAATTCTAAAATATGACCATTGAGATACTGGGCTTTTTTTTAGATAATAAATAAGTAACAAAGTAAAATGACTAGTAAATCTGATTGCTTAAGTTTATAGAAAGCACTCATAGATTAACTAAAAGGAGGATTTATTTTTTATGAAGTGGAAAAAAAGCATTTCAATGTTATGTATGGGGGCCTTATTAATTACGTCCTTGTCCGGATGCGGTTCCAAGGCTGATAACAAGAATGAAACCAGTAATGAAAAAGAAAATACTGAATCATCGGTGACAGGGGAACAGAATTCAGGAGATGTGACAGATATTGAAGTATGGGGGACAAATACAGGTTACCTTCCGGTAGAAAAAGGAAGCCAGCTGTATAATTTTTATAAGGATTTAACAGGAGTAGGCGTAATTCAGCCTTATGTAGAATGGAATGGCGGAACGACCTATCAGGAGCAGCTGAATTTACGAATCGCTGCTGGTGAAATGCCTGACATTTTTACTCCTGTTGGAGGGATGGAAGCTGGTTTGATTGAAAGTGGAGCTTTACTGGATCTGACTGATTTATTGCCAAAATACGCTCCAAATCTTTGGAATTTAATTCCTGCAAAGGTGTGGGATGTAATGCGCGCCAATGATCCAAGTGGACAAGGAAGAATTTATACCATTCCCAATGTGATTAATTATGGACGTAATGGGGGAATGATTCGCCAGGACTGGCTGGATGCCCTGAATCTTAAAATGCCTGAGACCCAGGAAGAGTACGTCAATGTACTGCGTGCATTTAAAAATGATGATCCCAATGGAAATGGAATTCATGATGAAATACCTACTGGGGGCCGTGCTGAGGCCAGATGGATGGAACATTTATTTGGAATGTATGGTGTAGCTACATGGGAAGGTTATCCTCAATGGGATATCTATGATGGAAAACTAACCTATTCCGCAGTAACTCCAAATATGAGGGATGCCCTGGAATGGATTGCCAGCCTTTATAAAGAAGGTTTGATTGATTCAGAGTCCTTACTTAACGATAAGGCGGCATGGGATGGAAAGATTAATTCAAATCTTGTTGGGAGCTGGACTCATTTGCCTCAGGAAGCATACATATCTGCTGAAACAATTGAAAAAACAACAGGTGTGAAGCCGAATATCGTGACATTACCTGCACTTTCAGCTCCGGGGTATGAAGGCTATTATACTGCAATGAATATCAGCGGTATCAGTTATGTAGTAGCAAATACTGATGATGAGGAAAAAATTCAGGCTGTAATGAAATATTTAAATGCATGGGCAGATAAATCCTTATGGAATGATTATTATACCGGTGTGGAAGGTATGCATAGTAAATTAATTGACGGAAAATTAAAGAAATTACCAGACGATAAAAAAAGTCAACAGAATCTAGTGATGGTGCCTTATAATATGATTGCTGATCTTGATTTTATGACCCAAATGCTTGAGGGAGAAAAAACTCCGGAAAGAGAGTGGGCGGTATCACAATCTATTCGTGATATGCAGGATAATCAAAAATATGTAAAATCCATCGCGGGTGATGGAATACCTTCCTCTGTTTATGGTGATTATAGTGATATACAGAACCGGACACTTTATATCGAATATGCATCTAAAATTATTATTGGAGAATATCCAATTGAAAAGTTTGATGAATTTGTAGAGAAATGGTATGCCAGTGGTGGCGAAGAAGTGACTAAAAAAGCAAGAGCATGGTATGATTCGGTGACCAAATAATAAATATAACAGCAAATAGTAAGGGGGAACCAGATGGAATCTAGTCGGTCTGGTTTCACCTTATTGTGTCTTTAGCCACTGAAGGAGGATTCTTATGACAGATAAAAAACTAAGAGAATTGTTGAATGATATGACTTTAGAAGAAAAAGTAAATCAGCTGGTTCAAATACCGGGAAGTTATTACGATAAGAATGCATCGGTCACAGGCGGAATAGAGAACAGCCGGTTTTCTGAAACACAGCGGAGCCAGGCAGGAAGTATTCTAGGTATAACCGGAGCAAAGACATTACGGCAGATTCAGGAAACATATATGGAAAACCACCCTCATCACATTCCTCTTTTGTTTATGCTGGACGTGATTCATGGGCTGCGTACCATTTTTCCTATGCCGCTGGCATTAGGTGCCACCTTTGATCCCAATCTGGTGGAACTGACAGCACAGGCTGCTGCGAGAGAATCTGCAGTCAGCGGTATCCATGTTACATTTGCACCCATGGCGGATCTGGTGAGAGATGCCAGATGGGGTAGAGTCATGGAATCTACCGGGGAAGATACCTACTTGAACAGTCTGATGACGGCAGCTATGGTTTCCGGTTTTCAGGGGAATCACCCAGGAGAACCGGAACGGATTGCTGCCTGCGTAAAGCATTTTGCCGCTTATGGGAAACCGGAAGGAGGAAGAGAGTACAGCAATGTAGAACTTTCAGAACATGCGCTTAGAGAGTTTTATTTGCCTGCTTATGAATCAGGAATTCGTGCGGGAAGTGAGTTGGTCATGGCTTCCTTTAATACGTTAAATGGCATTCCGTCTTCTGGAAATCACTGGCTCATGCAGAAAGTGTTACGGAAAGAGATGGGTTTTGATGGAGTGTTGATCTCAGACTGGGCATCCATTGAGGAAATGATTCATCATGGGTTCTGTCAGGACGAAAAGGAAGCGGCAAAAAAAGCCATAGAAGCAGGTGTGGATATTGATATGGCTACGACCATATACGCAAATCATCTGGCGGGAATGGTAAAAAGCGGCGAAATCACAGAAGCCTGTATTGATGAGGCTGCTTACCGGGTCTTAAGATTGAAAAACCGGCTGGGTCTGTTTGAAAATCCATTTAAGGACGGGGATGAAGACAAAGAAAAAGAAGTCATTCTTTCTGGTGAACACAGAGCGTTAGCAAGAAAGGCTGCCAGAGAATCTGTTGTATTGTTAAAAAATGAGAAAGATGTTCAAACGGGGAAAAAATTGCTACCAGTCAATTCAGAGGAAATAGTGGCATTTATCGGTCCTTATGTGCAAAGTAAGGGGTTACACAGTACCTGGGCGATTAAGGGCAGGGCGGAAGATGCGGTCAGTATACGGGAAGCAGCAGAGGAGAACATGGTAAATGAGAATGTTATGTTTGCCTGTGGCTGCGGTATGATGAATCGGGACAATGGCATGATCTTAAAACGACATATTGATGAGACTCTGACAGAGGCTGATCTGGGGATTTTTGATGAGCAGACAGAAAAACAAATTGAGAGAGAGGCATTAGAAGCTGCTGCCAAAGCCAGCCTGGTGGTACTTTGTCTGGGAGAGCACCGTCTTTTAAGCGGGGAGGCTGCAAGCCGGTCTGATATCGGGATACCGATGGTACAGTTGGAACTGTTTCGAAAGGTATCAGAAGTGAATCCCAGAATTGTCACAGTTATTTTTGGCGGCCGGCCCCTTGATTTACGGGAAATCTCAGAAAAATCTATGGCAGTTCTGGAAGTATGGCTGCCGGGAACCGAGGGCGGTAATGCTATTGTAGATGTGCTCACCGGAGCCTATAATCCTTCCGGCAAACTGCCTGTTAGTTTTCCCTATTCCGTAGGGCAGATACCGGTTCATTATAATGAGTATGCAACGGGAAGGCCATTAAATGGAAAAGAAGATATTGCCTTTTACCGTTCCAGGTATCTGGATATCCCAAATCACCCACTTTACCCCTTTGGTTATGGATTAAGCTATACCGATTTTGTCATATCTCCCGTGGAATTAAGCAGGAAAACCATAGGAGGGGCTGAAAAGAGTCTGAAAGCTTTTGTAACAGTGAAAAACGCCGGCAGCAGAAAGGGAACGGAGACGGTTCAGCTTTATATCCGGGATATAGCCGCCAGTGTAGTGCGTCCGGTAAAGGAGCTTAAAGGCATTTGCAAGGTTACGCTGGAGCAGGGGGAAGAACAGAAAGTTGAGTTTGAGATTACAGAAGAAATGCTGCAGTTTCATGATGCGGATGGCAGATTGACAAGTGAGCCGGGAAGCTATTTGTTATGGATTGACAACAGCAGTGACACAGAAGCAGGCGCAGAATTTGCTTTAGAACGAAAGGAGCATATATGATGGCTGAAAAGGACCGTTTGCAGGAAGTATTGGAAGGAAGAGGAGAGAATTACATATTGCCGTTTCTCTGGCTTCATGGAAAAGGAGAAGAAATCATTCGGGAGTATATCCAGAAAATATTTGATACCGGGATTCGGGCTGTTTGTTTAGAATCCAGGCCGCATCCAGAATTTGTAAAGGAAGGGTGGTGGAAAGATGTTTCAGTTGTCCTTCAAGAGGCGAAAGAAAGGGGAATGAAGGTATGGATATTAGACGATTCCCATTTTCCAACCGGATTTGCCAACGGCAGAGTGCGACAGGCGGGAGATGAACTGAAACGCAAGTTCCTGGTTCACCGGGAATTTGATGTAGAAGGACCGCTTAAGGATTATCACATCAGAATCGATTTGGAAAACGGTCTTGCAGAAAAAGGAAAACCCTTATCAAAACATACTTCAAGATTGTTAGCCTGCCTGATGAGTGAGAGAGGCAAGGGGAAATTCTGGTCAGGTACGGCAGCTGATATTACCAATCATTATTCTGATGGATGGCTGACCTTTGATGTACCCGAAGGGAAGTACAGGATCAGTTACATACTGGAGCAGACCGGTGGTGTGACTGTTCAGGAAGACTATATTAATATGCTCGATAAGAATTCTGTAAGGCTTTTGATCGATGAGGTATATGAGTCACACCACAGTCATTTTAAAGAGTATTTTGGTAATACGCTTGCCGGTTTTTTCTCAGACGAGCCTGGTTTTTATAATCTCACCGCCCAAACCGGCTTTTCCATGGATATGAAGATGGGGACAGAGATGCCCCTTCCCTGGGATGAAAAGGTGGATTCACTTTTAGAGGAGCGGTTAGGGAAGCAGATGAGACGGTATTTACCTTATCTCTGGTTTGAGGGTGGAGAAGAAGCGCAGGAAATCCGTTATCACTATATGGATATCATTACAGATCTTTACCAGGAAAATTTCTCCGACTATATTGGAACATGGTGCGAAGAACACGGCGTCCAATATATTGGTCACATTATAGAAGATAATAATACTCATGCACGCCTGGGGCCAAGCTGCGGGCATTATTTTAAAGCGATTCACGGACAGCATATGTCTGGAGTTGATGTCGTGCAGCATCAGATTATGCCGGAGCTGAATGGAGCGTATTATAGTTTCACTTTGAACAAAGAGGCAGATGGGGCGTTTTATTATTATGGACTGGCAAAACTGGGAGCCTCCATGGCTCATTTGGAGAAGAAAACCCAAGGCCGGGCCTTGTGTGAACTTTATGGAGCATATGGCTGGATGGAAGGTCTGAGGCTTATGAAGTGGCTGACGGATCATATGCTGGTTCGGGGGATTAACACGTTTGTTCCCCATGCTTTTTCTGATATGAATTTTCCAGATCCGGATTGCCCGCCCCATTTTTATGCAGATGGGAACGACCCTCAATATCCTTATATGAAGTATTTATTTCAATATTTAAACAGGTCCTGCCATCTTTTAAATGGAGGCAAGGCCGTGGTTCATGCAGCAGTATTATACCATGCAGAAATGGAGTGGCTGGGGGATTGCATGATGTTTCACCAGATAGGTAAGGAACTGATGGAAAATCAGACTGATTATGATGTGATTCCCATTGAAAAGCTGCTTTCCATGGAAATTAAAGATGGAAGACTATATGGAGATGGAGTTTCCTATCGTTGTCTGTTTGTACCAGGGGCGCAAAAATATCCGGAAGCCTTAAAAACGTGGCTGGAAGAAGCCAAAGATTCCAGGCTCCCTGTTTATCAGGTGACAGAAGAACAATTGGAGCAGGAAGAGATAGCTGCAAAGGTAATCCCTCTGAGCATAGTTTCACAAACTGCGGTTCTTCATGAGTGCAATGATATTGAAATATCAGAAAAAGTCCCATATTTGAGATATTATCATTATAATCATAAGAAAGATAATTCTGGAGTTCATATGTTTTTCAATGAATCCACGCTGCATGAAGTGCATGTTGAAATCCGGCTGAATCACATCAAGAAGTCCAATATTTACACCTATGATCCATATGAAAACCGTCTGTCCAAAAGACTTGACTGGCAGGACGGGACGATTCTGTTGCATTTAGAACCGGCGGAGACACTCTATCTGATCGAATCGGATGAAAGCTATAAGGCAGAAATAGCGAGAAATATTATATGGAAAGAGGAAAAAACTGATTTTGAATTTGAAATATCTGCAGCTGATTATCGCAGTCCGGGACAAATAGAACACGTGATCACAACATCAAAATTACAGGATTTCTTTCAGTGGTATCCTGAATTTGCGGGATACATCTATTATAAAACACAGATAGGAAAGCAAGAAACGTGCATGCTTCATCTGGGAGCGGCCTATGAGGCAGCGGAAGTGTTTGTCAATGGAAAATCAGCAGGGGTTCGGATTAATACCCCTTACCGTTTTGATTTAACTGGAATGCTTAATCTGGAACAAAATGAGATTATAATTAAAATAGCCACCAATCTGGTTTATGCACAGTGTGACCGGTTTTCCCGAAATGCGGTCATTGCTCCTATGGGACTTATGGGTCCGGTCACTTTGCTGACAGGCGGAAAACCGCAGGCCTTTAACCCCTATCTTCCTTCTTATGAATACATACCGGATGGAGAGCCCCATATATTTGGAGACAGGGTTTATATTTATGGAAGCCATGATTCTTTTGATGGAGATTTATACTGCATGAATGATTATGTGTGTTATTCAGCTGCTGTTACAAATTTAACTGCATGGAGATATGAAGGCGTCATCTACAGGAAGAATCAGGATCCCAGAAATACAGACGGATGCCATTGCATATGGGCACCGGATGTGGTAAAAGGATTGGATGGAAGATATTATCTTTATTACTGTATGGATGTATTACCAGAGATCGGGGTGGCCGTATGTGATACCCCTGTCGGAAAGTATGAGTATTTAGGTCTGGTACGGTATTTGAACGGAGAGATACTGGGAAGAAGAGAAGGAGATTATATTCAATTTGATCCGGGTGTTTTTATTGATACAGATAAAAGTATTTATCTGTATTCGGGAAATGCACCAAGGCGTATGGAAGATGTAAAGCAGACGGAGAAAAAGTCCTCACAGGTTATGAAACTAAAGGAAGATATGCTTACCATAGAAGAGGGACCGATACCCTTGATTCCTTCCATATTAAACAGTGCAGGCACAGGATATGAGGGATATGAATTTTTTGAAGCAAGTTCTGTGAGAAAGATTGGAGAACGCTATTATTTTGTGTATTCGGATGTAAATAGTTCTTCCTTGTGTTATGCAGTGAGTGACCATCCGGATTCCGGTTATGAGTTTGGCGGTGTGTTGATAGACATCTGTGATAATGGGATTAAAGGCAGGAATTACAAAGCGAATTTCCCCGGAAATACCCATGGAGGAATTGAATATATCAATGGCAAATGGTATATATTCTATCACCGGCAGACAAATCATACCCAATTCAGCAGGCAGGGCTGCGCTGAAGAGATTAAAATACTTCCTGACGGCACTATACCGCAGGTGGAGATCACCTCTTGCGGACTAAACGGCGGACCTTTGTGCGGAAAAGGGCTTTATGAAGCACGAATTGCCTGTAATTTATGGGGGAAGAATGGGGTGGCGGTCTTTCGGAGAAAGGATCCGGAAAGCGAATTTCCCTATTTTACTCAAGATGGACCGGACAGAGAAGATACTCCTAATCAGTACATTGCAAATATGAGGGATGGGGCAGTCTGTGGATTTAAATATTTTCTTTTTTCCGGAGTAAAGGAAATAACCATAGGTGTTCGAGGAAATTCTGATGGAAAGTTCATAATTACAACAGAAGCAGGCGGTAATATCTGCGGGGAGATCCTTGTGAAACCAGAGTGTGGAGATAGAAAAAAATGGTTGAATTTTACAGGAAAAGTGCAAATTCCCCAGGGAATACATGGATTGTTTTTTGAATACAAAGGAAAAGGAAGTGTGGATTTTCTCGATTTTGAACTTAAATAATTCTATGGCGGCCAGAATATCTGGCCAATTCCTTGTTTTGCTGTTGGAGTCAGACAACTAAGAATCAGAGTTTTATTAAAATTGTCGTAAAGACAAAAACAGTAGGGGTGACAATAAGATGTGGTTGCATAAAAAAGTGACGTTAAAAACTTCATATTACCGCAGTTTTCTGGCTTTGATCGTGGTTCCTATATTGGTAATTACTTTAATTTCAATAGGAATCATTCATAAGATGATGAGAGATGCGGCAATCGAGAATATTATGAGAGCCCAGGATAATATTGTATCAACGCTCTATTCAGAAGTGTTGGATGTATCCCTGCGGCTTTCTCATTTTGTTTATGTGAATAATAATGAGATTATGAAGATTGCAGCAAAGACCAACACGAAAAATGTGTCTGAACGTTACCATTATACAATGTTGTTGTCAGAATCGTTTAATTATGCAATGGTTCCGGTACAGGATATACTGTCGGCAATCTTTTTTATGAAAGATGGAGAATCCACCTATATAAAAGACAAGACCGCATTAACAAGGGAGGAAATCAAAGATTCATCATGGTATCAGGAAGCGCTGCTTGATAAAAATATGGTAAAGACCGGGTTTTATAATACCAATGTAACGACTTCACGACGTAACCTGAATTCTTTTACAATTGTGGCTGCAATGTCACCGGGAATTGATGTAGACCGTGATGAAAATGTTGAAATGGTTACTCTGTTTATAACCTCCCAGGCCGGAAATATAATAAAGCGTTATAATCGGGAAAAGCTTTTGGGAAATATGATGATTCTTAGCAGAAATGGTGAGGTGCTTTTTGATAATTCCGGTGCTGCAAAACTGCTGCCTGAGATGGAAAGAGGGAAAAACCTGTGGTCAAACTCCGTTTTTCAGCGCCGGGTAAATGGTACCAGTTATGTCTATGTGCGATCACAGGAACCGGAAACAGGGTGTCAGATTGTGAGCATAGTAAAAGCAAATACTCTTACCAGGGATTTTAATCGTGCGGCGCTGGCAGTCATTGGAGTGACTCTCATATTATTTGCACTGTTTTACAGGTTTTCAAACTACTTTCTGCGCAGAATCATCGTCCCAATACATAATGTAGTGAATGGTATGGCACAAGTGGAAGAGGGGAATTTAAAAGTACATGTCGACATTTCCGGACAGGCAGAAATCAGCGCCATGGTTCACTCTTTTAACAGCATGGTGTATCGTTTGGGAGATCTAGTAAAGGAAAATGAGAAACAACAACAGAAAAAACATGAGGCTGAGATACGTGCATTACAATCTCAGATAAATCCTCATTTTTTAGTGAATTCTTTGAATTCCATCCGCTTTATGGCCCAGGTTGCCAAATTTGATGGAATTCGGAGAATGGCAGAAGCGCTGATCCGGATTTTGTCTACGTCATTTAGAAGCAAGTCGGGATTTTATCTTGTTCGGGAAGAACTGGAGGTTTTGGATAGTTTTGTTTATCTGATGCAGATTCGGTATTCCGATGGATTCGAAATCGAATATCATGTGGATGATGCTTGCAGAGACTACCGGGTCCCCAGGTTGATTTTACAGCCCATAGTTGAGAATTCCATTGTGCATGGATTCAGTGAGTTATTGGAAGTAATGGGACACATTGATTTGACGATAGAACGTGTTGGTGAGTGCATGAACATTGTTATAAAAGATAATGGAAAGGGAATGTCCAAACAGGAGATCGACCGGCTATTGGCCGGAATCAGTCCGGAAAAAGCAGATCATACCAGCATTGGGATGGTAAATGTTATGAACCGACTAAAATTATACTATGGAGATCAATGCAGGTTTATGCTTGAGAGTGAACCGGGGTGTTATATGAAAACATGTATTTGTATTCCCCTTTCCATACATGTAACAAATGAGAGGGATGTGCAGAAATGAAAAAGGTGTTATTGGTGGATGACGATACAATTGTGAGAATCACGCTCCGGTCACTGGTTGATTGGGGGAAGTATGGATATGAGATCGTTGCAGATGCCAGCAATGGGGATCTGGCGCTGCGTTATCTCAGAGAACAATACATAGATTTATTAATAACGGATATGAAAATGCCAATCATGGATGGGCTGCAGTTGCTGCGTGAACTCAAGCGTCTGGATCGCATGCCTTGTACCGTGGTTCTAAGCAGCTATGATGATTTTAAAATGGTCCGTGAATCTTTCTGTCTGGGAGCATGCGATTACCTGCTGAAGTCGGATATCAATGAAGAAATGCTTTCCGAGCTTCTTGCGAAGTTAAGTCATAATTATTTGGCGGAAGAACCGGAAGAAAGTCTGCTGCAGGAACAAAAGACGGTTCTGACGGATATGGCAGCTGGAAGGACGGCGCTTAAGGACAGCTTCTTTGACATGAAATATTATGTTGTTCATTTTGAAATTGATGATTTCAAACAGCATGTAACCCGGTTCCGCTCAAATCTTACTGGGGAATTGATTGAACCTTTTCTGGAATTTGCCAGGCAGATTCCGCGGGTGGCAGCAAGGTGTATTCTAGAAGGAATTACGCCTTCCCACTATCTGATGCTGTATCGGGTATCGGATGAACAACTGAGTCAGGATAATGCGGTCTCCACTTGCAAACAGCTGATAAACATATGGAATAACTATATGAATCTCCCGGTTTCTGCAGGCATCAGCCGTTTAGGACAGACGGCTGATGAATTTATGGATCGCTTTGAGGAGGCGGGACAGCAGCTGGAACTCCATTATTTAAAAGGCCGGAGAACCATTTGTTTTCCATGGGAGAAAGGCCAGTTAACACAGGACTGGATAGATTCTGCGGCAATGCATTATGAGAAGCTGATGCATGGGATTCAAACAAACGATGAGATTGCTGTGGAAGAGGAGAAGCATAAGCTGCTCTATCGCATTCAGACAATGACTCTGGGAGATGGACAAAAGGAATGTTTGACGGTAATATTCCTGATTGCCCGTGCACTTCGTGATGTACAGCAAAATGCCTGGGATGTGATTCAGGAAGATGTGAATTACTATGAAAAGCTCAATCGCCTTTTGGATTCCCGCAGCTTAAAAATCTGGATTAATAATTACATAAGATGGATTATGGATTATCAATCGTATACATTTGACAACAGCCAGATGAGTATGATGATTCGTGCCAAACGTTTTATAATGGACAATTACAATAATCCGGAATTGACACTGAAAAGTGTAGCAGGATATGTAGATCTAAATGAGAAATATTTTAGTACACGGTTTACAAAAGAGGTAGGAAGTACATTCTCCAATTATCTGACAGAGATCCGTATTTGCAAGGCAAAAGAACTGATGGATAAGTCAGACTTAAAAATGTATGAAATTAGCCAGCAAGTTGGGTATAACAACGTGGAACATTTTACAAGGGTCTTTAAAAAGGTATGCAAGATCAGTCCGCGCAGTTATAAAAAATCGAATTTATAATGAAATCCAACCATATATCAAGAAATCCAACCTTAGATCATAGAACTCAAAAGATCAAATATGCTATGCTCATGTCATAAAACAGAGGGAGGTACTACAATGAGAAAACAAGCAGTAGCATTGGGGCTTTGTGCTGCAATGATGATGGGAACTATGGTGGGATGTTCTTCTCGAACACCGGCAGAAAGCACAGCGCCAAAGGACACCACTTCCACCAAAGCAGTGGAAACGACAGAAGAGGCAGTGGTGAATAAAGACCTGGAGGGAAACCTTGTCTTTGCAATTTGGGACAATGATCTAATGGAGTTTATTGATGAAAAGGATATGGTTGGTAAATTTCAGAAAAAGTATCCCAATGTCAATATAGAGGTCGAAAAGTTAAAAGATGATTCTGAATATTGGAATGCAATGAAAATGCGTGCATCCGCAGGTCAGTTACCGGATGTTATGTGCAACAAGACATTTACCTTATCCCGGTTTAAAGATTATTTAATTGACTTATCCAATCTCAAAGCGGCAAAAGACAATGAACTGGCTATGGGATATGCGATAGATGACCAGGTATACGGCATTCCGATGACATCCGCATATGAATATGTATTTTACTGGAAAGACATGTTTAAGGAAGCAAATATAGAAGTTCCCACAACATGGAATGAATTTCAGGAAGCGGCTGAAAAACTGCAGCAATATTATGAAAAAGAAAATCCTGATTTCATGGCAATTGCTCTAGGGGCAAAGGATGAGTGGCCGGATTATCCGTTTATGGAGTTTATGCCTGCTCTGGAGAGTGGTAATGGTCAGAATTGGAATGATATGGCGATGACTGATGATCCTTTTACAGACGGCACTGACATTAATAAAGCATATAGCAAGGTATATAAACTGTTTACTTCAGGTGTTTTTGGTAAAGATCCGTTAGGTATTGGAAAGGATCAGGCAGTATCGTTGTTCTCTCAGAAAGGTGCCGGAATGCTTGCTTTAGGCAGCCAGAATCTGACAACAATTCAAGAAGGTGCTGACGATGCTTCTGGACTCGGAACGTTTTATCTTCCAGTACGTGACAGTGAAGAAGAACCATTTCGTACCATTGTTCAGGGTGACACTTTTATGGGAGTTACCACACATAGTAAAAATCCGGAACTGGCACAGTTGTTTGTTGAGTGGTTTTACAGTGAGGAATGTTATCCGGAATATATCAACTTTGTAACAAGAGCCTCTGCAATGAAAACATTCCCCAAAGAGAAAGACCCGATTTTAGCAGAAGCAGATAATGCGCAGCCGGAAAAGGAACTGGTTATGTATGATGGTGGAGGAGATGATTTCCAAGCAATTCAGAACGAAATCATGTTTGATTATAAGAAATTAGGCTGTGAAATGTTCACTCAAAACTTTGATTTTAATGCCAGAATGAACGAATTGAATGATCAGTGGAAAGCAGCGAGGCAGAAACTTAATATTCAGTAAATAATTTACAAAGAAGAATGGCGGTGTATAAGCACTGCCACTCTTTTTTAGAAAGGAAATTCGCTATGGGGTCACTTATAAGGAAAAAACGAAAATTTATTGTAATATCACTAGTTGTTCCTGTATTATTATTAATTGGTTTTGTGGTCTTACCTGCAATTGATTTGTTTCGCATGAGTTTTACAAATTGGGATGGTTATTCCTCCAGTAGCAAGTTTATAGGAATAGATAATTACATAGCGATGTTTCATAATAAAGATTTATGGTTATCTTTGAAGAATAATACGATTTATTTTGTAATGCATCTGGCTATGATTCCAATAGAGTTGGGATTTGCTGTTTTATTGGTCTCCAAATTGAAAGCAGCAAAATTCTATAAAACAATGGTCTTTTTACCTCGTATTATAAATGGTGTCGCCATTGCTTATGCATTTTCTTACTTTTTTTCTCCGATTAATGGAGCATTTGATGAGATTTTAAATATTTTAAACTTAGAAATGCTAAGCCGGAGCTGGCTGTCTGATCCCAAAATCGTAAACTACGTATTGGCATTTGTTTCCATCTGGAGATTCTCAGGGTATCATATTATTTTATTTATGGCTGCTTTACAATCTCTTCCTCAAGACATACAGGAAGCAGCCAGGGTAGATGGCGCCAATGCATTACAAATGTTTAAATATATCCAGGTTCCAGCAATTATGTTGATGGTTGATTTTATTCTATTTGATAATATCAGAGGTTCTTTGCAGATTTTTGATGTACCATTTGTTATTACAGGAGGGGGACCTGGATATGCATCCTCTACCTTTACTTTATTTACAATTAAAACAGCCTTTACTTATTCGAACTTTGGACTTGCTGCGACGATGGCAGTTGCAATTATGATTATCGTTATTGTGGTTTATTTGGTGCAGGATAAGCTGATTCACAAAGTCATAATGAAAGGAGGCAAGAAACAATGAAAAAGAGCACTTGGATTCAGATTTTAAAGCAGATTATTTGTATTGGAATGGTATTTTTAGTCGTAATTCCGATTCTGCTTACATTATTTGCCGCATTTAAAACAAAGGCGGATATGGTAAAAATTTCTCCATTGGCACTTCCTCCCTTCGATCGAATTACATTTGAAAATTTTGAGAAGGTGTTAAAGGATAAATATCTTATCATAGGCTTTAAAAATACAGGTATTATTTTGATTGTCAGTGTGTTTTTTAATGTAATGTTTGGAACTATTACTGCATTTATCATCGAACGCTTTGAATTTAAATTTAAAAAGATGATTGTAGCTCTGTTTTTTATTGGAATGCTTGTTCCAACGTTTGTAACAGAGATTGCACGTTTTAAAATTGTAAATGGTTTGGGACTTTATAATACACTGGGAGCGCCGATCATCATCTACGTAGCTTCTGATCTAATGCAGTTATACATATACCGTCAGTTTATTTCTACGATCCCCGTTTCGTTAGATGAGAGTGCATTGCTTGACGGCTGCGGTTATTTTGGATTGTTTGGCAGGATTATATTGCCATTGTTAACGCCTGCTACAGCAACTGTGGTGATTATGAAGTGCATTACAATCATTAACGATATGTACATACCATATCTGTATATGCCGAAAAACTCACTGCGGACATTGACAACTTTCCTGATGAATTATGCCAATTCACAGCAAGGTTCTTGGCAGAAATTATCAGCAGGTATTATTATTGTCATGTTGCCAACAGTTGTGATTTACATATTTTTTCAGCAATATATACTCGCAGGCGTAGCAGCCGGTGCGGTGAAAGAATAAAAAAATGGAAAACAGGAGGGTTCTGATATGCCAAGAACAGAAAAAATCATCATGGATGATTGGGAATTTGCTTTAAATAATAATTGCGACCAATCATTTTGCAAAGTCAATCTTCCTCATGACTGGACTATTTATACTCCGTTTCAAAAAGACATGGAAGAGGGAGAAGCACAGGGATTTAAAAACAGATGGGGAATTGGTTGGTATCGTAGAAGTTTTACGCTGAAACAGAAACAGGAAGGATATCGTTACTATCTGGACTTTGGGGCGATCTATGAAAATAGTACGGTTTGGGTGAATGAGATACAAGTCGGTGGATGGAAATATGGATATACATCCTTTCGCCTGGACATCACAGAGGCAGTATTGGATGGAGAAAATCGCATTGTAATTAAGGTAGACAATACTGCAAAACCATCAGATAGATGGTACAGTGGCGCCGGTATTTACAGAACGGTTAAATGGATTGAGTTGGAAGAACAGCATTTTGAGGAACGTGAGGTGACTGTGAATACCAGAATCGACGGATATCATGCAATAGTGAAAGTTGAGACTGGCGTAAAAGGAAGGATTACAGCAGTGCTTTCCGATGAGACCAGTATGATGGAGAGTAGCAGTGAGAGCGGAGAAGTGGAGTTTCATATAACCGATGCAAAGCTCTGGTCGGCAGAAAATCCCCATTTATATCAACTTACTTTAACATTACTGGATTCAGGCAGAATCACTGATAGTATCTCAATGAGAATTGGAATTTGTGATATAAAGATGATACCCGGCAGCGGCATGTTTGTGAACAATGAAAGGGTAATTATAAAAGGTGTCTGTGTGCACCAGGACCTTGGCTGCCGAGGGATTGCCAACAAACCAGAACTATGGAGGGAGCGGCTCAAACAGCTTAAGATCATGGGGTGCAATGCAATTCGGGCTGCACATCATACTTTCTCTTCAGAATTTTTAGATTTGTGTGATGAGATGGGATTCTATGTTTATGAAGAATGCTTTGATAAGTGGACTGGTGGGCTTTATGGTCGTTATTTTCAAACAGAATGGGAAAAAGATTTGACAGCAATGGTAAAACGAGATCGTAACCGTGCCTGTATTTTTATGTGGGGGGTTGGAAATGAAGTGGAAAACCAGGCTCAGGATTCCATGCTTAAGATACTGGAAATGCTTCTTGAAAAAGTACGAAGTTTGGATCCAACCAGACCATGTACCTATGCCATGAATCCTCATTTCAAACGGGAAAGCGATGTAGATATTCGGAAAATCAAAAATATTCAGGAGTTTGTAGATGAAGTTTCTGATACGGAAATCTATGATATGGAAGAACGTTTGGATCGCATCAGCAAGATTGCAAAACTAGTGGATGTGATTTGCTGCAATTATCAGGAACAATGGTATGATGAAATACATGCCAGATTTCCGGATAAATTAATTTTAGGAACGGAAACGTATCAGTTCTTTAAGGGACATTTGAATCAGATGCAAAATTTTACTGTTGAAAACCCGCAGCTTGTTCCATTTGAAAACCCGCATGTGATAGGAGGCATGATATGGACAGGATTTGACTATTTAGGAGAGTCTATGGGATATCCTGCCAAAGGGTGGAGCGGTGCCCCTATCCGCACAAATGGTTGCTGCCGTCCTGCTTTTTACATGCTGCAAAGTTATTGGAGCAGCAAACCAATGGTACATGTTTCGGTTATGGACTATTCATTGGAAGATGAAGGGGTAAAAGAGCATTGGGATATGCCTATATATGCAGATCACTGGCATTTCCCGCAGTTTCACAAGACCATAATCCCATATATGATTACATCAAATTGCGATGAAGTAAGACTTTTTCTAAATGAGAAGGAATTTTATGTACAAAAACCAGAATTATACCCGAATAGAATAGTCACAGGCTTTTTGCCATGGAAACCTGGAACTGTTAAGGCCGTTGGTATTCAAGATGGCAGAGAAGTATGCAGTCATGAGCTAATTACACCGGGACAGGCAGTTAAATTGATGTTTGATCAATCAGAAATTACTATAGATGAGGGGGTGTGTGAAGATGGATATGAAATACTTCTAACAGTAAGGGCTATGGATATACATGGCATTCCATATTTTAGAGAAAGTACAAATGTAAGGTTTCGTATAGAAGGTTCTGCTGAGATTATAGCAGTTGATAATGGAAATCTGATGGGCAGTGAGCCCTATGATGAAACCTTTATTCATATGTATCATGGACAGGCAAGTGTTGTTTTATGTATTAGAAAACAAGCTGATAAATCTGGCAGAATTGTCGTTTATGCTGATGCTGAGGGTATGCAGAGCGGAAGAATGATACTATATACAAAATAGGAGAATGTTCACTAATATTGTCTTGCCGCCAAGGACCGTTAAACCTTGGCGGTATTACTTTTATTATGAAGGTCTTTTCATAATTGAAATAAAGAATTCTCTGTTTAGTAAATATATTGTTGGTGAAATAATTATAAAATTACGTAAAACGTTTCGTATGTTTTGTGAATGGTTTACCCGAATTAACTATGCTATTATATGCTAGACGTAAACGTTTACGCATAACTGAGAAGGGAGTATAAATGAAACCAAAACAGATTACAAAGCTGGTTACGATCAGGGATGTTGCAAGAGAAGCAGGAGTTTCTGTGGCGACTGTTTCAAGAGCATTAAATGGATTGACAGGATTGAGTGAAGAAAAAAGAAAATTCGTCCTTGAAGTCTGTGAGAAAATGGCCTATGTACCAAATTCCCTGGCCAGGGGTTTGGTGATGCAGCATACCCATACAATCGGTATTGTGGTGCCGAATATTATCAGTCCGTTTTATTCTAGGCTTGTTGCCATGACGGTAAGTGAGGCAAAATCGCTTGGGTATCAGGTACTTTGCTGCAACAGTTTTCGAAACTATGAAATGGAAATAGATTATTTTAAGTTATTAATTGGGAATCAGGTGGATGGTATCCTGTTTTTTCCAGTTGGTGAGAAGAGTGCAAAGAATTTATATTATTTCGTTCAATATGTGCCGGTTGTGGCACTGAATCAAATGCCGGAAGGAAATCCCATATCATATGTATGTGCGGATGATATGAAGGGCGGAGAAATTGCAACACAGTATCTGGTCGAATGCGGATTCAAGAATCTCTTATTTATCGGTCACGGGGAAAAAGGTTTAGCTCATCAATATCGAGTTGAAAGCTTTCAACGAATCGTGAAAGAAGCCGGTATCCATGGAGAAGTTTTTAAGCCACAAAGGCACTATAAAGAAAACTTTGACAATGGATATTATCAGTTCTGTGAATTTTTGGATCAGAAACGTAAAATGCCTGAGGCCGTGGTAGCAACCACTGATGCAACAGCGAACGGGGTAATTAAAGCATGCCTTGAACGAAATATTTCAATTCCTGATGAATTGTCATTGATAGGCTTCGATAATATCAATATGGATCTTCCAACTATTGAGCTGACTACCGTAGCAATTTCTCACAAACTGCACGTGAAGCGAGCGATTGAATTATTATTAAAGACAGCATCAGGAAGTACCTTAAAGGAGGAAGAAAAGCACATTTTCCTTCAGCCAGAACTACTAGAGAGACATTCTTGTAAAAATAAAGAAGGTCAGCAATTATGTTAATTTTAATTAGATTCAAAATAAATTATGGCCCTAATAATAAAAATGAAAGGAAAGAAACGAATGGGGAAGAAGTCAAAGAAACGTACACAAAAAGAGTTTTTGGTTGGTATAGGATTCATATTGCCTAGTTTGTGTGGTTTTATAGTTTTTACATTTATTCCGGTATTGATTTCACTGTTCTTAAGCTTTACTAAGTGGAATTTCATGGAGGGCTGGAGCGCAATCAAGTTTACGGGATTGACTAACTATATTCGTTTGTTTACGGATGAATGGTTTCTTAATTCCTACAAGAACAATATTCTTTTTACAGCGATTACAGTTCCTATTTTGATTGCCCTGGGAATGGTGATGGCAAGTGTATTAAACAAATATATTTGGGGCGGAAGTATAGTACGTACAATGATATTTATACCATATATTGCAAGTGTAGTTGCAGTTTGTGCGGTATGGATGGTGTTGCTGCAGCCAAACTATGGTCCGGTTAATCAGTTCTTACGGATGATTGGGATTAAGAATCCACCAGGGTGGCTCGCAGATTTTAAATGGTCTTTACCATCCATTATGATTATCTATATCTGGCAGCAGGTTGGATATTATTCCATTGTATTTTTAGCTGGTCTAAAAGGGGTTCCGGAAGATGTGTATGAGGCAGCCCGAGTAGACGGTGCTTCGTCTATCCGACAGTTTTTCTCTATTACAATACCTCTGATTTCCCCGACTACATTTTTCCTGACCATTATGGGAATTATTGGTTCTTTCAAGGTATTTGACCAGATCAGCGTTCTGACTCAGGGCGGACCAGGAAGTTCCAGTTCGGTTATGGCGTATTATGTATACCGTACGGCATTTGATTATTATGAAATGGGATATGCCAATACACTGGCATGGGCACTCTTTGTTTTGGTATTTGTGGTAACGCTGATTCAATGGAAGCTTCAGGATCGTTTTGCAGTGGAGTAGGGAGGATTCAATGAAACAAAAAATGTTTACAAAAGTGATTTTAACAGTTGTATTTTGGGCAGTTGGCCTTTCTATGCTGATGCCACTCATATGGATGATATCAACTGCATGTAAGGTGGAAGCGGATGTATTTAATTTTCCAATCCAGTGGGTTCCTCGCCGGTGGAATCTGATTAATAACCTGAAAGAAGTTTGGGGAGGGGATTATAACTTTGGTTTGTATTATTTAAATTCTATCAAGGTGACTATATTTGCAACATTTTTTCAGGTATTTGTATCAGCCATGGGGGCTTATGGATTTTCCAAAGTTAAATTTCCTGGAAGAGATAAGATATTTTTGGTTTATCTGGCCACGATGATGATCCCACCACAGGTAACGATTGTTTCCCAGTTTATCATCATGCGGAATATTGGTCTTTACAACACACATATGGGTCTTATTATGATGCTGGCCTTTAGCGTATACGGTGTATTCCTGCTGAGGCAGGCAATGATGGCAATACCGGAATCCTTATCTGAATCGGCAAAAATAGATGGCGCGGGACATATGACGGTTTTCTTTTCAATTATTTTACCGATGGTAAAGCCTTCTCTGGCAACATTGGCAACATTAAAGTTTGTATGGACCTGGAATGATTACCAGGCTCCGCTGGTATTTTTGAACAATCGGGATCTGTACACCATTCAGCTTGGTATGAAACAGTTTGCTTCGGAATCAGGAAGTTATTATTCTTTGATTATGACTGCTGCTGTATCGGCGATTCTGCCTCTTGTTATTGTATTTCTATTCTGTCAGCGATTCGTTGTAGATGGAATTGCAACTGGTGCAGTTAAAGGATAAACATCATGTGGGAATTTATGCCGGTAGGCGTGAATTTATAAAAAATCTTATGAGGAGGGTATTACAATGAAAAAAACAAAAAAGTTATTGGCAACTGTTTTGGCAGCAGCACTGATTCCAACTACATTGGCTGGTTGTGGAGGCGGAACTAAAAATGAAACAAACGCAGTGGGAGGAGAGAAAGTCCAGGCCCAAGGCACAGTTTCTTCTGATGAAAAGGTAAATCTGCGCTTTGTATCCTGGCAGACAGCTTACAAGGATTTGGATAAGAAGGTAGCCGAAGAATATGCAAAAGAGCATCCCAACGTTTCCGTTACCTTTGATTATTATGGAGATATGACTGCTCCGGAATACTATAAAAAGGTGGACTTAATGGTAATGGGTGGAGAAGAGATGGACATTTTAATGGCATCTGCTTATCCGGAACATGCGCAGAGAGCTGGCTCCGGTGCATACCTTCCATTGGAGGGATTTTTTGAAAAAGAAGGTGTGAAGCCTGAGGATGAATATTCCATTGTCCAGAAAGTTAATGGTAAAATGTATGGCATTCCAGGGGATTTAAAATCTTGGTTCGTCATGATTAATAAGAACTATCTGGAGGAAGCCGGACTGCCAGTGCCGGACCTGAACTGGACATGGGATGATTATCGTGAATATGCGAAAAAGCTGACCAAAGGTGAGGGTGCAGATAAGCGGTATGGAAGCTATTTCCATACGAATGGTCATTTTGATTATATGGGAATGTGGTCAAACTATCCGGACAATCCCATGTTCAATGCGGATATGACTGCGGTAAACTTTGACCACCCGATGTTTAAAGAGTGGCTGCAGTTCCGATATGATTTGGAGCAGGTAGATAAGAGTCAGGTATCTTATTCAGATGTAACTTCCATGAATATGAATTATCGTGATAAATTCTTTAAAGGTGAGATTGCAATGCTGCCAATGGGTAACTGGATGGTGCCGGAGCTTGATGATCAGGACAAGTATCCTCATGATTTCGTAACAACTTTTGCGCCAATGCCGGCATGGAAAGATGCTGAACCTGGAACAGCATACACAGAGTCTCTTTTTTACTCTATCAGCAAAACTTCAAAACATCCACAGGAAGCCTATGATTTTATTCGTTTCTATACTACTGAAGGTATGAGGATTCGAGGCGTTAGCGTATCTGCAGAAAAGGGTATCGACAAAATGGAATTCATGAGAATGCAGGTTGATGACCCGAAATATGTAGATGTGGAAGCATTGGAAAAGGTTATGAACAATCCGGACTGGAAAGATTTAATCTATGATAATGTTCCCGTTTACAACAAAGAAATGTCACAGATGATGATTGAGGAAAGTGCAAAATTCCTGCTTGGTAAAGATTCATTGGATAATGTCGTTTCTTCCATGATGCAAAAGGGCACCAAAATGATGAAAGATAAGGGTACAAATTAGTTATATTGAACCAGGAGAAGGCGTAGCGTTCAGAGCTTTCCCTGGTTCTCTTTAAAATAATATTGGAGGACTAGATATGCTTTATCCAAAAATGACCAAAAGCCGTATGGTATTTGATTTAAATGGAGTGTGGGATTTTAAACTCTTGCAGCAAGGTGAAAAAGGGATACTGGAGCAAAATCAAATTTTTAAAGACATGATTCCGATGCCGGTACCCTCTTCCTATAATGATATTTATGAGGGGAGAAAGTTCAGCGACCATGTGGGCGATATGCTATATCAGAGAAATTTTGTAGTAACCAGCCAAATGCTTTATCACCGACTGTTACTCCGCTTTGGCAGTGTGACTCACAAGGCAGAAGTATGGATCAACGGAACTCTTGTTGGTGATCACAAAGGAGGATTCCTTCCATTCCAGTTTGACATAACCGATATAGTCAGTGAGGGAGTTAACCAGCTTACCGTGCTGGTTAATAACATTGTAGACAATACAACACTTCCAGCTGGTCGTTTGGAATACCAGAGATTTCCCGGTATGGAAGAGGAACTGCTTAATTTACCCAATTTTGATTTTTACAATTATTCTGGAATCATGCGACCGGTTGTCTTATACACAGCTCCCAAGAACCATGTAGATGATATTTCTGTTTATGGGAAACAGGATGGATCCTTTTTTTGGGCTGTAAAGGTCAAGGGTCAGGGAAAGATTGATGTAAAGTTATTGGACCAGAAGTACAAAGAGGTATTTGCAGGAGAGGGTAATGAGGGAAATGGAAGGATAGATTCCGTATGTCTTTGGGATACAGAACATCCAGTTTTATACCGACTCGCAGTTACGTTAACTGGAGAAGATGGAACGATAGATTATTATGAAGAAGAGTTTGGCTTTCGTGAAATTGAGATCCGGGACTGTCGCCTGTATCTAAATGGAAAACCAATTTATCTTAAAGGATTTGGAAAGCATGAGGATTCCCCAATTCATGGCCGCGGTTTTGATATGGTTTACAATGTGAAGGATGTTGCGTTGCTTAAGTGGATTGGAGCCAATTCTTTCCGGACCAGTCATTATCCTTATAGCGATGAAATGCTGCAGCTTTGTGATCGGGAGGGTATACTGATCATTGATGAAGTCCCGGCAGTCGGGTTGCATACGGGATTCACGGCCACAGGATTGCTGGGTGGAACCCCGAATGGAACCTGGACTACTCTTAAGACAGCAGAGCATCACCGTCAGGTACTTAGAGATATGATAGAGCGGGATAAGAATCATCCCAGTGTTATTATATGGAGTGTGGCAAATGAGCCAGCCAGTGAAGAAGATGGCGCAAAAGAATATTTTGAGCCGTTGGTGAAACTTGCAAAAGAATTGGATGAACAGAAACGTCCGGTAACTCTGGTGACGTATAAGGGTTCAAATCCTACTACATGTAAAGTGGCGGAGCTCTGCGATATCCTGATCATAAACCGTTACAAAGGCTGGTATGAAATAGAGGGAAATATGCGAGGTGCGGCTGCCTTGTTAAAAGAAGAGTTGGAAGGGTTCCATATGCGGTGCCCAGATAAGCCAATTATGCTTGGAGAGTATGGTGCTGATGCCATAGCAGGGCTTCATGATTTAAACGGCAGGATGTTCAGCGAAGAATATCAGGTAGAATTTTTAGAGGCTTATGGAGAGGTATTTGACTCCCTTCCTTATATAACTGGAGAACATGTTTGGAATTTTGCTGATTTCGCTACAGCGGAAAATGTCAAACGTGTAAATGGCAACAAGAAAGGTGTGTTTACCAGAGAAAGGAATCCAAAAATGGCAGCACATTTTCTGAGACAGCGATGGAAATAAGCTTTAAGATGTATGGTAGAATATATAATATGCTTATTTCACTCAAAGATAAATGAAATAGTATCACTGTTATATGGTATTCGGCACAAGCTAGAGAATGGGTGCTTTAGTGAAAGGCAGACAGTATCAAATTTTCGTATGAAAATAATAATCAGTTTATGATTTTATTTGACAAAACCTTAATACTTGATTCATAATTGATTAGACACTACAATTATAAGGAGGGAGGATCTATGAATATATCGAAGCTGGAATACTTTTTATCTGTTGCAAAGTACAAGAATTTTACAAAAGCTGCACAGAGCTGTCACATTGCACAACCTGCTATCAGTCAGCAAATTATATCTTTAGAGGAGCAGCTTGGTTTTCTATTAATTGATCGAAAAGCAAAGGAATTTTGTCTTACAGATGCTGGAAAAGTGTTTTATCAGGATACTCAAAAAATTATAAATGAATTTTATTCTACAGTGGAAAAATGTAAGAGTATATCATGTAATTATTATGGCAACTTAACAATTGGTATTGTTGGCTGGGACGAGAATGTTTATTTAAATAGATTATTATATATTTTTAAAAAGTATTATCCGAATATTAATATTCATTTTAAAAGAGTATCATTAAATACAGTTGAAGAAGATCTAAAAAATAGGGAATATGATTGTACTATTACAGTACCTTATGATTTTAGAAATAAAAAAGGTATTGGTGAATTACACCTTGTTCAGTACAAAGTACATGCTTTGATTAGCATGCAAAATCCTCTGTCTCAAAAAAATAGTGTTACCCGAGAAGATCTAGCATCAGAATGCAATATTGTTTTTGAACCTACAGGAATGGAAAAAAACAAGACACATTTGCTTTCATTTTATACCAGCGAAGGCTATATACCAAAAGAAATAAAAAGTGTTAGTGACAGACAAATTCTGGATATTCTAATAGGTATGAATGAAGGTGTGGCAATTGTTCCTGAAATATGCAAGGCAAACTCTGAATTAGGTATAATAGATGTGCCCATTTGTGGACCACCTCACTGTGTTGATTTGAGTATCATTTTCAATTCGAAAATAGAAAATGATAAACTATCTTATTTTTTAGATATTGCAAAGAGAGAGCAAAATAATGTATAGAGGACATAACTTATTCTTATAAGTCTATATATTTTTTAGTATTAGACTAACTTAAACAAATTATTTAAAATATAAATATCAAAAATTGGAGGTATTATTTATATGAAATATTTGTTTAATGGTGTTGATGGCCATTTGGGTAGCGTGGCTGCAAATGAATCTCTTAACCTTCTAAATCCGACAGATTTAATTTTTGCGGCACCGGACATAAAAAAAATCAATAAAGAAAATTTGAAAAAATGGACTGATGCCGGTGTAGAAATCAGAGAAGCAAGTTATGATAATTATGATCAAATGGTAAAGGCATACCATGGTGTAGACAGAATGCTACTTCTCTCTACATGGATGATTGGGGAAACTAGGCGAAAGCAGCATCGGGATGCGATTAACGCCGCTAAAGAGGCCGGTGTCAAGCATATTGTCTATACATCTGTTAAAGGAGCAGAAATTGAAGTCGGAACACCTGTGGTAGCAAGCGATCATAGAGATACAGAGAAAGCCCTGATGGAATCTGGACTTGAGTACACAATCCAAAGAAATATGTTATATTTTGATTATATTTTTTCAATGTTTGTTCCGATTTCACTTTATAAGAATAATTGTGTTTGGCCAAGCAATACAGATGGTGTAAAAGTTGCTTATGTATTTCGTGATGATTGCGCAAGAGTTGCAGCAGCCTTAGTTGCCGGAAAGGGGGAGTCATATAAAGTCTATACGGTAACCGGACCTGAATTGTTATCTGAAGAAGAGCTTTTTAAAATCGCAAGTGAGTACACCGGGAAAGAAATAGAATATATAAATATGTCTACTGAAGCGTATTATGATTATTGGGAAAAAAGAGGTGTTCCAAGAACAGTTCATGGTGACTTTTCAAATTCACCGCTTCCGATTTGTACCATTGATTTAGTTGAAAATGGAGATAGTATAAGAAGTGGACATTTTTGTGAAACAACTAATGTAATAGAAGACTTGACAGGAAGAAAGCCAACTTCTGCTAGAGAAGGTATTAGTTATTATAAAGATGTAATATTACCCAGATAAGAAAAATTACAGGTTATCAAAATATCTCCAAGGTAGCTTTAAACCTTGGCGGTATCATTTTTATCAACTTAACCGATGCCACTTGATAAATTTTAAAAATTGGATAGAAGATTGCGTGTAATTTGATAGTGATTATAGTGAATAGTAGAGTTGTTACGGTGAAATGGATATTGTAAATTAAGCTTTATACAAAAAAAATTATAATTAGTAGAAATAAATATACTATGGAGAGAGAAAATCTCGAAGTTTATGTAAACCTTCAAACTGATGTATAAATTATCAGTTTGGAGGTTTATTCTATGGTGAAAAGAAGAAGGGATGAGTTTTATGGAAGAGATTGAAATGGTAAACCGATACTTGAAAGAAACACTGGTTAAGGACGGAGTGGATGTCAAGCTCTGGTTGATATTGAATGTGCGAATGTGCAGTAAAGCCAGAGGTATAAATGTTATAAAATGCTTGTACTCATACTATTGACATAAATATTATAAAGCTATAAAATAGATAAGTACAACGTTTTAGCAAACATAATAAGATGTTGAAAGGGGTGGGATATACATTGGAAAATAGGATAATATTTGTAGCTGCATCTAGTTCAATGAAAGAAAATGCTGTAAAGGTTATTCAGCAGATGGGTTTATCAATTCCTATAATAATAAGCAAGCCAGGTGATGTTCTCCATAATGTTAATCGGTATCCTGAAGCAGATGTGATTATCAGCCGATGGAGCAATGCTCAGGTTCTTCGGTCGGCGGGAAAGAATGTCATTGAAGTAAGGGTCGAATTTCAGGATTTGATTGAGCCGCTGCAGAATCTTGCAAAGATGGGAGTAAAAAAGACAGCAGTTCTAACCCAGAGGGGGTTGATAGCAGATTGTGAAAAAAACTATCAAATATCTGATGTGATGGTACTGGTAAGAAGTTATGATTTTTTGAAAGATGTTGATAGGATAGTTCATAATTTGATTTCTGAAAAAGTAGAGGGATTTATAGGTAGCCAGGCGGTTATTGATAGTGCTGAAAATTTACATATTCCTTCCCGGTTTTTAAATTGCGGGGGAGATTCAATCAGGCATGCAGTAGAAGAAGCAGTAGTGCAGGTAGAAAAAATATCGGCTGAGCGAATCCGTCAGACGGAAGAATTGAATAATATACAAAATTTCTCAACAGAATTATATAATTCAATTGATAAAGCTTTTGGAGCAGCTAAAAAATTAGATGAATCATCGCAAGAATTAGCGGCTGTCAGTAAAGGCGCAGCGGACATTGCCAATAAAGCCAGTGAGCAGATGAAGGAAACTGAAAATATACTGAATTTGATTACGAGAATCACAATGGAAACTAAGATACTTGGTATTAACGGAGCGGTTGAATCTGCAAGAGCGGGGGATCAGGGACGTGGTTTTTCAATCATTGCGGAAGAAATCCGTCAGCTGGCGATTAAAAGCAATCAATCGGCTAAAATAATTGGTACTGATATGGAGAAACTGAAAAACTATGTTAGAGAGGTTCTTAAAAATGCTGAAATATGTAAGTCCATTTCAGAAAGTCAGGCTATAGATAACAGTCAGGTGACAAAAATGTTGGAAGAGCTCTCAAAAACCGGAAAAAAGTTAATTGAATACATGAATATGGGTTAAATGTCTGTACTATGCTGATTAGGGATCAGATCGATTAGCTATGACCATATTGATATAGAATATGCTGAACGGCTGGGAATCAGAGTAGTGGGGAATTTAAATTATATCACTGTCTGAAACCTGATTTTCGTATAAGGAAAAGCGGCATGCAGTAAAATACACTGTGCCGCTTTTCCTTTTCACATTTGGATTTATTTTAGGAAGAATTAGTAAATAGCTTTATTATAAATCAACGGGTTCAAATATATCACCCAGAGTCTCAAGAGTGGGAAGAAGTTTTGTTACCCCGCAGGTAAAGAAAATAATACGGATTACTTCAAATATTTCATCAATCGTAGCTCCGTTCTTTATGGCCAGGTCAGCATGAACCTTTGTGGTTGTCTGGGTTCCGGTGGCCATTCCGATGGCCATGACAATGAGTTCCCGGTATTTTTTCGGTATGTTCACATCGTTTTTATTGCAGTTTAAATACTGCTGCAGGAAAGCATTGATTAAATTCGGGTCGTTTCCCATAACCTGATGGGATTCTAACAGGGAACCTCCCCGTGCCTCCTTTAATTCTTCCAGTATGTCCTGGGAACGCTTTAATTTTTCGGCATTTTTTTGTTTCACTTTGTTTAATTCCTTTCTGGTTAGCAATTCAAAGACCGTATTTTACCTTAAAAAAATCAGGCGCGTAATTTGGGAAGAGTGCATGAATTAAGATGTCTTCTTCCGTACGTGCTAAACAGCTGGACTCTGCTTTAGCTTTTTCAAAGCCCGGCTCAAGTAAATCTGCCGGTTTTTTTGTGGAGGGTATTTCCTCTCCCAATGCTTTTTCTAAAAGAACCGGATTTACAGGACCAGGGGGCATACCGTACATTCCCCGGCAATAATCCTTAATTTCCTTACTGACCATGGAATAACGGTTCCCGGTAAGAACATTGGTGGTAGCCTGTGCACCGCACATCTGGCTGGATGGGGTTGCCAGCGGAGGATATCCCATGTCAGCCCGGACTCTGGTAACTTCCTCTAATACCTCCGGAAGGCGGTCATACAATTTCATAGCCGAAAGCTGGCTTTCCAGGTTTGATAACATGCCTCCAGGGATCTGATGTTCAAGACATCCCACATCCACGCCGATGAGTTTCGTCTCAAAATTTGAATATTTTTTTCTAATATCAATAAAGTCATCGTTTATCGACTTGAATTGACCTACGTCAATTTTAGGATCCCGGCTAGTCCCCTTTAATGCCGAAACAAAACTTTCAATAGGAGGATGGGCAGGACCCATCGACATGGAAGATACGCATACGTCAAGTCCATCGACACCTGCCCTTATGGCTTCCCAATAGGCCATTTCAGCCATGCCGCCGGTACAGTGGCAGTGAAGATGAACCGGGATTTTTAATGCTTTCTTAAGAGCAGAGATTAACTCATATGCAGCCTTAGGAGTCATGAGACCCGCCATATCTTCCACATGCATCAGTGAGGCTCCCATGTGTTCCTGTTCCAACGCATTCTGAACAAATACTTCTGTGGTATGGAAGGGACTTATATTATATTGAACGGAACCTTCAATTTTTTTTTCGGCTTTTTTAACTGCGCGAAAAGCAGATTCACAGTTCCTTAAATCCTGAAGAGCATCGAAAATAAGAAAAATATCAATTCCAGCTTCAGCAGCTTTTTCAATAAATTTTTCCACGATATCATCAGGATAGGCTTTATAACCAACAAGATTTTGAGCGCGCAAAACCATCTTTAATGGAGTCTTTTTTACATATTTCTTAAATGTACGAACTCTTTCCCATGGGTCCTCTTTTAAAAAGCGGATTGCCACATCAAAGGTCGCACCGCCCCACATCTCCATACTGTCGTAGCCGACTGCATCCATGCGAGAGAGTAGAGGAATCATATCTTCAGTAGTCATTCTGGTCGCAATCAGGGATTGCTGTCCATCCCGAAATTCCACACTGTTAAATTTAAGGGGACTTCCGGCCCCAGCAAAATCTGCCGCACCGATTCCGGTGGGTATCTGGTTCTTCCTGTTCCAGAACAAAGTATCACATCCTTTTCGCATATTTTGATCCCTATTTAGGCATTCAGGATTTATAGATAGAAATTGCTAAAACGATAAACTAAAACGATAATCTAATCTTACACGACAATATTACCTTTGTCAAGAGTAAGAAAAAACAGCGCATTATATTTGTACGCTGTTTTCTGTAACTTTATAAATTAAAACTTTCTCGTAGAATTACCTTGGGAGTCACGGAAACATGAACCGGTATAAAATTCGATCGTTCCATAGAATGAATCAGAATATCGACTGCTTTTTTGCAGATCTCTTCATTTGGCATCTGAATAACACTTAAGGACGGGATTGAATATTGCGTATTTTCCTGATCAAGCATGGCAATTGTAAGCAGCTCCAGATCTTCGGGAATTCGTATTCGTCTTTTATGAAAAGTATAAAGAGAGCCCAGTGCCATGGAGTCCGATTCAAAAAATATGATTTTAGGAGGATTTTCCAGATTGCAGTAAAGTTCTGCTGCTTCCATGCCTCCGGCAAGAGTGCTGTTTCCGCGAAGTATATGTTTGGATTGGACATTGATTCCCAGTTGTGAACAGGCATAAAGAAATGCCTGGGTACGGGTCCCGGTAGCTACATAAGTATGGTCTGATGCAATAACAGTGGCTTCTTTATAACCCTTTTGGCGTAAGAGTAAGGCTGCTTGGAACCCAACTTCTTTGGAGTCGATATATACGGTTGAAAATTTATCTGAGTTCCTGTTAATGAGTACTATAGGTATTTGAGGAGATAAAGATTCTAGGTATTTTACATCTTGTGAGGAAGTGGCTCCGATAATGATTCCATTATAACTGTTTTTACTGATTACAGAGCCGTTCTTTTGCAAATTGTCATTCTCATACGTCTGAACAACAAGTTCACAGTCAAAGTTCAGTACCTTAAGCTCATTTTGAATTGAATTTAAAAATGACGCCAAAATGTTAATTCGGTAATCGATAGGCCAGTAAAACGCAATAGTAGGTTTTTTTTCATCGCTGTAACGCAATCTTCTTGCACTCAAATTAGGTTGATAACCTAGCTGGTTCATTACAGAAAGGACCCGCTCTTTTGTAGCTTCAGATATTCTTCGTTCCAAGGTTTTTCCGTTGATTATGATAGAAACAGTAGTGACTGATACTCCAGCTAACTCTGCCACATCTTTGATAGTAGCTATTAGAATCACTTCCAATCTTTTTTATTTAGTAACGCTTACTAATTATAATCATACGTTTCCATATTTGAAAAGTCAAGTGAAAATCTGGACACATATAAAAATGCACAAAAAAATAAAATAAATATATGAATAATATATAAAAATAAACAAATGACAGATAATCAGTTGACAATGATAAAACGATAAACTATTATTTGGTTATAGGAATAACGATAAACTAAAACGATAAACTTGTAATATATTAATAATGAACTTGCCTCTCTAACAGGGGAGACAGATATAAAAGAAAGGCAGGAGTAAAAATGGGTTCAGTGATGAGAACTATGGATGGGAATGAAGCAGCGGCCTATGCGTCTTATGCATTTACAGAGGTGGCAGCGATATATCCGATTACCCCATCCTCGCCGATGGCAGAGTTGGTTGACAAATGGTCTGCAAACGGTATGAAGAATATTTTCGGTCAACAGGTGAGACTGGTTGAGATGCAGTCAGAATGCGGGGCTGTATCTGCCATGCACGGAGCCTTGGATGGAGGAGTTCTGGCAACTTCCTATACGGCTTCCCAAGGACTTATGCTGATGATCCCTACCATGTACCGGATTGCAGGACAGCTAAAACCGGGAGTGATCCATGTGGCTTCCAGAAATGTGGCGGCACATGCCATTTCCATTTCTGCGGAGCAGTCCGATGTAATGGCATGCAGGCAGACCGGTTTTGCCCTGATGGCTTCTTCAAGCGTTCAGGAAGCCATGGATCTGGGTGTGATTTCCCATCTGGCTTCTATAAAGGGGCATGTACCATTCTTACATTTTTTTGATGGATTCCGCACTTCCCATGAGATTCAGAAGGTGGATTGTCTGGATTATGAGGAGCTTTCAAAACTGGTGGATTGGGAGGAACTGGAGAAATTCAGAAAGAATGCTTTAAATCCTGAGCATCCCGTACTACGTACTACCGGACAATATTCCGATACCTATTTCCAGAGCCGTGAGGCCTGCAACCAGTATTACGATCAACTTCCGGATATTGTAGCGGAATATATGAATAATATCAATGAACTGACCGGACGTGACTACAGGCCATTCAATTATTATGGCGCAGAGGATGCAGAAGTTGTAATTGTAGGGATGGGCTCCGCCACAGGCTGTGTACAGGAAACTGTGGATTATTTAATTAAGAAGGGTGAAAAGGTCGGCTACATGGAGGTGCATTTATACCGTCCCTTCTCAGCAAAATATTTCTTAAGCCAGCTTCCGGAAACCGTTAAGGGAATTACGGTCGGTGACAGGACAAAAGAACCGGGGGCCGTAGGAGAGCCTTTATATGAAGATGTGTGCTCCGTTATTCTGGAATCCGGAAGAAACGTTTCTGTCTATGCCTGCCGTTATGGTCTTGCTGGAAAGGATTTCACCCCGGCTCAGGTGATTGCCATGTTTGAAAATATGAAGGTGGAAGAGCCGAAAAACCATTATACCATCGGTATCAACGATGATGTGACCAATCTTTCCCTGCCCTATGGAGAAGAAGTCAGTACAGTTCCGGAAGGAACCGTAAGCTGTAAGTTCTGGGGACTTGGCTCAGACGGAACCGTAGGCGCCAATAAAAATACCATTAAGATAATCGGTGACCATACGGACCTGAATGTTCAGGCATATTTTGAATACGACGGTAAGAAATCAGGCGGTGTTACAAGATCTCATCTACGTTTCGGAAAACAACCCATCCGTTCCACTTATCTGGTTAGGAATGCGGATTTTGTAGCCTGCCATAATAAATCCTATCTGGATAAGTACGATATCCTGACCGATGTAAGAGAGGGCGGAAACGTGCTTATTGCCTGTGACTGGAAGGAAGAGGAACTCGATTCCCATCTGACCACGTCGTTTAAGAAGACGGCGGCAAAGAAAAAAATCCGCCTTTATACCATTGACTCCACGGGCATTGCTCAGGAACTGGGACTGGGCAGCAGGACCAATACCATTTTACAGGCAGCATTCTTTAAGATCACTGGAATCATTCCCATTGAGGAAGCAGCGGATTATATGAAGAAGGCCATTTTAAAGTCCTATGGCAAAAAAGGCGAGAAGGTCATTAACATGAACTACGCCGCTGTTGATAAGGGAATTGAGATGGTAAAGGAGGTGACGGTTTCACCGGATTGGGCAAACCTTCCGGTTGAAAAAGAAACAGTGGATGAATCCCTTCCGAAATGGATCAAGAACATACAGATTCCGGTCAACAAAATGATCGGTGATTTTATTCCGGTCAGCGAGTTTAGAGATGCGGCGGATGGAACCATGCCTCAGGGAACTTCCAAATATGAAAAACGCGGGATTGCGGTAAACGTTCCCATCTGGGACAGCAGTAAATGCATCCAGTGCAACCAGTGTTCCTATGTGTGCCCACATGCCACGATCCGTCCTTTCCTTATGAATGAGGAAGAGGCTGCAAATGCTCCGGAAGGCTTCGGAATGATCAAGGCAAACGGGAAAGGCATGGATAGCTATCAGTTCCGTATTCAGACCGCAGTATTAGACTGTACCGGCTGCGGAAGCTGTGCAGATGTCTGTCCGGCTAAGGAAAAGGCCCTTAACATGCAGCCCCTTGATGAGCACAGGAACGAAGAGAAAAATTGGGAATACGCAGTTGCTTTATCAGATAAGGAAAATCCTCTGGGCGTGAATACGGTAAAAGGAAGCCAGTTTGAACAGCCTCTGCTGGAATTCCCAGGTGCGTGTCCAGGCTGCGGTGAAACACCATATGCCAAATTAATCACTCAGCTTTTTGGTGACAGAATGTATGTGGCAACAGCTACAGGCTGCTCCCAGGTTTGGGCAACCAGTTTCCCATCTTTCCCATATACGACCAACAAAAAAGGTCAGGGTCCTGCTGTAGGCGGTTCTCTTTTTGAGAATAATGCGGAATACGGTATGGGCATCTGGCTGTCCGTAGAGCAGCAGCGAGAAAAGCTTAAGATGCATGTAACGGAACTGGTGGAAAAGGCCGGAGATGAAAGGCTTAGGGCGGCAGCCGGGAAATGGCTGGAAAACTTCGATAAGACCGCAGCTTCCAAAGAGTCTGGTGAAAACTTAAAGGCAGCCCTGGATTCTTATGCTCCGGCAGAGACAGAACGGGAGCTGATAGCTGAAATCAAAGCGAATACGGAGCATCTGACTAAGAAATCCGTCTGGATGTTTGGCGGTGACGGCTGGGCTTATGACATAGGTTACGGCGGACTGGATCATGTAATTGCTTCCGGGGCCAATGTGAACATCCTGGTGTTTGATACGGAAATTTACTCCAATACAGGAGGACAGGCTTCCAAGGCGACTCCTACAGGTGCCGTGGCTCAGTTTGCGGCGGCAGGAAAGCAGAGAAAGAAAAAGGATTTAGGAATGATGGCCATGAGCTATGGTGATGTTTATGTGGCACAGGTAGCCATGGGAGCCAGCCAGTCCCAGTTCTTAAAGGCAGTTCTGGAAGCGGAAAGCTACGACGGTCCTTCCATTATTATCGCTTATGCTCCGTGCATCAGCCATGGACTGCGCTGCGGTATGAGTAAAGTGCAGAGCGAAATCAAAAAAGCCGTGGAGGTCGGATACTGGCAGCTTTACCGTTATAACCCGGTTCTTTTAGAAGAAGGAAAAAATCCGTTTATTCTGGATTCCAGGGAACCTGCAGGCGACTTTAGGGAGTTCCTCCGGGGAGAGGTACGGTTCTCTTCATTAGAGAGGACGTTCCCGGAAGAGGCAGAAAACCTGTTTGCAAGGACTGAAAGTGAGGCGAAGGCCAGATATGCCAAATATAAGGCACTGGCACAGTGAGGAGATTGGTATGAGTACGTTTGTTGAAAAAATCATGGGGAAACCGGCAGGAGCCGTCGTTACGGTTACACCGGATTATCTGGTAATCAATGACGGTGTTTCACATGCCGCAGTGGATCGGATATCCACTGTGGCAAATCAGGACAAGGTTTGGGTCATTTATGATCATGATGTTCCAACCGGCAGTCCGGAAGCAGCCGCCGTTTTAAGGAAAAATCTGAAGTTTGCTCTTAAGAACGGCTGCCACTATGTGCAGGCTGAGGGAGTTGGATACCAGTATATGTTTGATAAAGTTGTAAAACCCGGCCAGATTGTGTTGGGAGGCGGTTCCCATGAGGGCATATTTGGTGCGAAGGGCACGCTTGGTATCAGTGTAAGCATTCCGGAACTGGCCCGCGCGGTGGAAACCGGACGCTACAGCGTCATTGTTCCCGAGACTGTCTTTGTCTCTGTTACAGGAAAATTAAAGGATGGCGTAAGCATCCTGGATGGAGCGCTTGCTTTTCTGAAGGAGAATGCCGGGATTGCAGGAAAGGCCATTGAATTTTACTGCCCTTCTCTGGAGGACCATGAAAAAGCGGTTCTCTGCTCCGCGGCATGTATATCCGGTGCTTATACGGTATCTGTCACAGAGGAACAGCCGGAGAACAGCCGGATCCTTTGTCTTGACCAGGTGAATTCCATGGTAATGATGCCTTGTGAAAGCCGGGGCAAGCAGGGGGAAGCAGAAATCAGAGAGAGAGCTTCCCTGGAAGGCATGGAGCTTCAAGCAGGACAGATCGGGGGATACACAGGCGGTACCATTGAGGAGTTAAGGAAAGCAGCAGCCCTGATTGAAGGCAGAAAGCTGACCCTGGGCTTCCGCCTGACTGTATGCCCGGCCACAAGCCAGGATTATTTAAAGGCTATGGAAGAAGGGATTATTACGAAGTTTATCGACTATGGCGCACAAATTAGTGCAGCCGGTGATCACAGCGTCGTACCTCAGGGAGCTGGTGCAATGGGTCATGGTGAAAAGCTGCTGACAACTGGTTTGTATACGTTTTCTGGTGCAATGGGCTGTGAAGATGCAGAGATTTATACCGCTTCTGTTGAATCTGTTATAGCAGCTTCCACCACAAAGAAGATTTAAGGAGGCTGTTACATGGATAAGAAATTCAGCGGGAAAATATGGAAGTTTGGGAATGATATTGATACCGATACCATTATTCCCGGAAAGCGCGGAACCATTCCGACCATAGAAGAGATGAAAAAATATGCGTTCGAGCTGTTAAAGCCAGAGTTCGGATGCACGGTCCGGGCTGGAGATATTCTGGTGGCAGGCACCAACTTCGGCTGCGGTTCCAGCAGGGAGCAGGCGGCTACGGTCTTGTCCCATAATGGAGTGCGATGCATCATAGCAAAGAGCTTTGCCAGAATCTTTTTCAGAAATGCTTTTAACAGCGGAATCCTACTCTTACAGTGTGACGGGATCCAGGAGGTGTGCGAAGGCGGAGATATCGTAACGGTGGATGTGGATGGCCGTACGGTAAGCGTTAACGGCCATACCTTTTCCGTAGGAGAAGTGCCGGAAAACCTATTCAACATCGTTTCCAACGGAGGCTTGATCGAAGATACCAAAAAGCGTTTGAAAGAAGGAGTTAAAAAGCTTAATATAACGCCTCTTTCCAGGGAACAGTGCAAGAAAAGCGGATACACCATGGTGGAGAAGCTTTTAAAAAAGAATGCTGGGAAAGAGCATGTGAAACCTGGAGATATTGTGATCACGAAACCGGATATGTTCATGATCCACGATATTTACACGCCTTATCTGCTGGATACGCTTAATAAGATGGGAGCGGAATCCATCGACGATCCGGATAAGGTTACCATTGTATGGGACCACTGTATGCCGACTGCGGTAGCTAAAAATGATTCCGAACATTATGATGCAGGACTTTCACTGGCTGAAAAATATGGGATTAAAAAGCTCCATATCGGCGAAGGCATTTGCCATAGTATCATGCACGAAGAGCGTTATGCAAAGCCGGGGGAAATCGCTACGGCTACCGACAGCCATACAACTACCTACGGAGGAGCCGGGAATTTCTGCAGCGGAATCGGTACTGCAGAGATGGCAGCAGCACTGATCACCGGGGAGCTGTGGTTCAAGGTCCCAAGCGCCATCAAAATTGTACTGAATGGTCATTTGCCGGAAGGCGTGCTTTCCAAGGATGTTATTTTAAAAATTCTTGGAGACATCAAAGCAGACGGAGGTCAGTATAAGTCTCTTGAATTTACCGGACCGGCGGCTAGTGAAATGAGCATGATGTCCCGTTTTACCGTAGCTAACATGGCTCTTGAGGCAGGGGCGAAGTGTGGTCTGTTTGAAGCAGATGAAAAGACTGCAGAATATTACGACATGCCTCTTTATAAAATCGACTGGATCCGGGTGGATGAAGATGCCATTTATGAAAAGGTCCTCACTTATGATGTTGAGGAACTGGAGCCGCAGCTGTCCTGCCCTCAGGGCGTGGATAATGTGCATCCGTTGCACGAAGTGCTGGGTACGAAAATTGATGAAGTGTATCTGGGAAGCTGTACCAACGGAAGCATAGAAGATATGGCCATTGCGGCGAAAATAATGGAAGGAAAGAAAGTTGCTCCAGGGCTCCGTTTTGTGGTAGTGCCTGCAACAAATAAGGTCTTTAAAGAAGCAATTGATCTGGGGTATATCAAGACTTTTATCGAAGCAGGAGCGGTAATTTCCCATCCCTGTTGCGGTCTGTGCTGCGGAATGCCTTATGGCCTGATGACCGACGATGAAAGTATCCTTTCGACGGCAAACAGGAATTTCATCGGACGCCAGGGAACGAAAAAAACTTTGAGCTACTTGAGCAGCCCTACGGTGGCGGCAGCCACGGCAATTGCCGGAGTTATATCAGATCCTAGAAGTATTTTATAGGAAAGAGGAAAAAAATGATTAAGGATTTTGAACATTTAAAAGAGCAGCTTAAGGCAATGCCTGAAAAAAGAAGAGTTGCTATTACCCCTGCACAGGATTTACATACTCTGGAAGCAGTTGTTCATGCAGCTGGAGATGGTCTGATAACTCCGGTGTTAATTGGAAATGAGCCGGAAATCAGAGATATTCTGGAGGGGCTGGGAACGACAGGAGAAGGTATAGAAATTATCCATATGGAAGATGCCTCCGCCTGTGTCCAGAAAGCAGCAGATATGGCCAGAGCAGGAGACGTGGACTGTATCATGAAGGGAAAGATAGAAACAGGCGCACTCATGAAGGTTCTGGTCAATAAGGATCATGGGATCTGGTGTAACGATACCATGAGTCTGGTGGCATTTATGGAAAGTCCCAACTATCATAAAGTTTTTGCCATTACTGATGTAGGCCTGCTTACCTATCCTACAAAAGAGCAGAAAAAAGCCGCGATTCAGAATGCGGTTTCAGCATTTCATGCTCTGGGGGTGAAGGAGCCAAAGGTAGCTGTCCTGGCGGCGGTTGAAAAGGTGAATCCGAAGATGAAGGAAACCGTTGAAGCGGCTGAGATCAAGGCAGAGGGAGTAGAGGGCTGTCTGATTGAAGGCCCCATAAGCCTGGATCTGGCCATGGACCCGGAATCAGCACATATTAAGGGATATAACAGCCCTGTTGCCGGAGATGCGGATCTTTTAGTAGTACCTGATATTGTAAGCGGAAACATTATGGCTAAGACCCTTACCGTTATCGGGGGAGGACGGACTGGGGGAGTCGTGTTGGGAGCGAAGGTTCCTGTGCTTCTTGTGTCAAGAGCTGCAAAAGCAGATGATAAATATATGTCAATCGTATTAGCTGCGCTAATAGGAAAAAACAATTAGGGGGATACACTCATGGGAGAAAAATTAAAGTTTAATGTATGCGGTCTGCCCGCAAAGTATTTTATACCGTTTTTTGTTGTTGTAATGGCAAGCGTTTATTTTGGCTTTATGCCAACTGTTAAGATTTACTCCAATGATGCAGGAACTTATATGGCAACCAGCTTCATTATGACAATTGCTTTCTTAATGGCTATAGGCGGACTGTTCTTCTGGCTGGGAAATACCATTCCCATTGTAAATAATTATCTGGGAGGTGCATGCCTTCTGCCTCTGTTAGGAGCCTCTTTTATCAATTATTTGGGACTGGTTCCTAAAGAACTGGTAAATGGTACCAAGGTGTTGATGGGTGGTGGTTTCCAGGATGCCTATATCGCCATGCTGTTGGTAGGCTCAATTCTTGTAATGGATCGGAAAGTGCTTCTAGGGGCAACAGCAAGATATTTACCTACCATTCTGGGAAGCCAGGCATTTGCTCTTGGATTCTGTATGTTAGGAGGATTAGTAACAGGATATGGCGTATCGGATGCGCTTTTTTACATAGGGGCTCCCTGTATGTCCGGCGGGTCTGGCGGAGCTATGACTACGCTTCCGGCTCTTTACAGCAGTTTATCAGGGACTGATATGACGCCTATGGCCGGTAAATTTCTGTGTTATGCTTCCATTGCGAATGTTCTGGCAGTCGTTCTGGCAGCGGTTGGCGGTGCTGTTACTTCTAAAATGAAAGGAATGAACGGCAACGGAGATATTTTGAGAAAGACAGGTGCTTCTGTTGTTACGGAAGGTGAAAAGCGTCCGGCCACATCTGCAGATTATGCGGCCCTGGGTTCCGGTATTTTCATGAGTTTCTGTCTCTATCTGTTAGGAAATATCTTAGGAAGTTTGCCAGGTTTAAGTGTAATTCCGGGTCTGGCATGGACGATCATACTGGGCATCATCATTAAATGTACCGGAATTCTTCCTGATAAAATTGCAGATAACTGTGTGTATTCCATGAACTTTGCATTAAGAGCACTGCTCCCGATGTTAATTGCCGGTATCGGTGTCAATTCCTTAAAGTTTGAGACACTGGCAGAGTTCTTCAGCATCGGTTCGTTTGTAGTCATCTTTTTGGGAGTGTTCGGTGCGCTGATCGGAGCTATGATTTTTGGACGTCTGTCAGGTCTTTGGTCTTATGAAGCCGGTGTTACTGCAGGCCTTTGCTGCTGCAACATTGGTGGTTCGGGTGACTTGGCCGTGTTATCAGCAGCGAATCGCATGAATCTTCTGGCCTTTGCATCCATATCAACGCGTATCGGAGGCGCTTTGATGGTAATCTGGATCGGCCTTCTGTATCCGTTGTTTCATTAAGATTTAAATAGTAACATCAATTTCTTGCCAAAGAATATAGGGGGCATGGCGGTTATATTTTACTGCCATGCCCATTTTAAAAAGAAAGGAACGAAGAGATATGAATTCATATAAAGTGTTTACTATTAATCCAGGTTCTACATCAACGAAAATTGCCATGTTTGAAGGAGAAAAGGCAGTGTTTTCAAAAAATGTATCCCATGATGCCGTGAAACTTTCTGAGTTTAAAGAAATCAGCGATCAGTTCGATTACCGAAAGGAAATGATTTTAGAGGAGCTTAGGGAGGCGGGAGAGACATTAGAAGGAGTGGCAGCCTTTTCTGCAAGAGGCGGCGGTCTGGTAAATATAGAAGGCGGTGTTTATAAAATAGGTGAAAAACTTCTTGAACACGCCAGAACCGGTTATACGGTAAAGCACCCAGCCACTTTGGGAGCCCAGCTTGCAGACGCTTTTTCCGGAGAATACGGAGGAAAGGCCTTTGTGGTAAATCCACCGGATGTAGATGAATTTAGAGATGTGGCCAGGGTCACTGGATTAAAGGGCATCTACCGGGAAAGCCGGATTCATGCCTTAAACCAGAAAGAAATCGGAATCCGCTTTGGTAAGAAGATGGGGAAACTTTATGAGGATCTGAATCTGATCATTTGCCACATTGGAGGAGGAATTTCCGTGACTGCTCACGAAAAGGGGAGAATGGTGGACTCCAATGATATCGCAAACGGTGACGGCCCCATGGCTCCTACTCGCTGCGGGCAGCTTCCTGTAAAAGATGTAATCGGCATGTGTTTTTCCGGTAAGTATACGGAAAAAGAAATGCGGGACAAGGTTACAAAAACCGGCGGGCTTGTTGATCATTTACATACTTCGGATGCCAGAGAAGTGGAGAATATGATGAAAAATGGCAATCCTTATGCAAAGCTGGTTTATGATGCAATGATATACCAGATTGGTAAAACCGCGGGTTCCATGGCAGCGGTACTCCATGGAAAGGTAGATGCGGTCATTCTGACCGGAGGGATCTCCCATGATCCGTACGTCGTGGGCTCTTTAAAGGAAATGCTGTCATTCCTGGCCCCCATAGAGGTGATGGCAGGGGAATTTGAAATGGAAGCTCTGGCAGCGGGAGCCATCCGGGTACTGGAAGGAAAGGAGGCGGCAAAGACATATACCGGTGAGCCGGTATGGAATGGCTTTCCGTCTGCATGAGGGGAAAAATGCATAAGAAAAGTTTAAAATTCATGAAAAGGGTGCTGATCTATGGAGCGGGGCTTATGAGCCTTGCTCTTGGTGTGGCGTTTTCTGTTAATTCCGGCCTTGGAGTGTCCCCTGTTAATTCTCTTCCCTTTGTGATTAGTCTGGTCACTGGAGCGGATATGGGAAACTGTGTAACCGCTGTCTTTTCAATGTACATTCTGGTGCAGATTCTCATTCTACGAAAGGAGTTCCGCCTGATTAATCTGACACAGCTTTTATTCACTGGCCTTTTTGGCTATTTTGTAGACATGGCTAAGTGGTTAGTAGGCGATTTTACTATACAAACCTATTTTGGAAAATTGCTTATGCTGGCGGTCAGCATTCTGTTCGTCTCTGCAGGAGTGTGCCTGTATATGAATGCAAAGCTGGTGTACATGCCGATGGAGGGAATGACTCATGCCATAGCTGAAAAGATGTTTAAGGACAAGCCGTTTCATGATGTAAAAGTACTGATGGATTGTCTGGTCGTATTTCTGGGTATTGTATTGTCTTTAATATTTCTTGACGGTGTGGAAGGGATACGGGAAGGGACGGTGATCTGTGCGGTTCTGGTGGGCAGGGTCATGAGGCCTATGCAGAAGATCCTGATTCCTTTGATTAACCGAAGCTGTTTTTAGAAGAAAGGGTTTTAAATGATAGTTACGAAGATGTCGAGGGCTGTTATGCCCTCCATGGATAATGGAAACGGTATTTTGTTCGGAGGGAAGCTTCTTAGCTGGATGGACGAGATCGCAGGAATTGCTGCGGTCCGCTATGATGGAGGCAAGGTGGTTACGGTAGCCATGGAGCAGGCGGCATTCAGGATACCGATTCCAGTGGGAAAGTATATAGATATTGTGGGAGAGGTGGTCTCCGTGGGGAATACCTCTCTGCGCGTCAGAATCAGGGTACTGATTGACGGACAGGAAGATATTGCGGCCGAAGCAGTCTTTATCTTTGTCGCTGTGGACGAAGAAGGCAGGCCGAGAAAGGTGAATGATGAGAAATGAATCTGGATGTTGCGGTCATTAAAGGGGATGGTGTAGGTCCCGAGATGATGAAGCCGGCCCTGGAAGCTTTGAAAGAAGTCTGCAGCCTGTATGGTCACAAACTGAATCTACAACAGGTTGTGGCCTCGGCAGAGGCCATAGAGGCATTCTATAACCCGTTGCCAGAGGATTCCCTGTCTGTCTGCCGGAAAGCATCTGCTGTTCTGTTCGGAAATACGGGACTCTCCAAATACCGTAATCTACCTTTGGAGAAAAGGCCGGAATATGCACTCATGCGCCTTCGGAGAGAGCTTGAGGTGACGACCAATATAAGGCCGGTCCGTCTTTATGAAGACCTTTCTGAATTGTCCCCGCTAAAAGAACGGATTACCTGCAGGGGGCTGGATTTCGTCTTTGTGCGGGACATTGCAGGCGGCGTGTTATGTTCCGAAAAGGTCACGTCACTGGGATTACATGGGCGTGAAGCCTATGAATACGAATACTATAATGAACTAATTGTAAGGAATACGGCTAAAATTGCCTTTGACCTGGCCCAAAAAAGGAAAAAAGCCGTAGTGAGCCTGGATAAATCTAATGTACTGGAAAGTTCCAGGCTCTGGAGAAAGACTATTCAGGATACCGGAAACAGGTATCAGCAAATTTCCCTGAGTCACTGCTATATCGATACTGCGGCCATGAAAATCATGGAATCACCGTGGAGCTTTGATGTGATCGTTACCTCGAACCTGTTTGGAGATATCATATCAGATGAAGGTACTCAGCTGACAGGGACGCCCTGCCTTTTCGCTTCGGCCGAGTTGGCAAAGGATGGCAGGGGAATTTACACCCCCAATCAGCTTCATCATCCAGATGAATCCATCATTGGGAAGCAGATTGTTAATCCGATCGGAATGATAGGGGCGGCAGCCCTGATGCTTCGTTTTACCTTTGGGCTTGAGGAGGAAGCCTGTGCACTGGAAAAAGCGGTGGAAAAGGCTCTTTCAGACGGATGCTCCACAAAGGACATCTGGCTTTCCGGGAGAATTCTAGTCAGTACGGACGAGATGGGAAAAGAAGTAGTGAAGAATATAAAAGGAGGTTTCATTAAATGATTCAGATGTTTCGTTCAGGTATTTCATTGAGGTGGATCAACAATGCAGGATTTGAACTCATACTGCCGGGAGGAGCTCATCTTTTAGTGGATCCATGGTTGGAAAGCGCTCAAATTTATCCGTTAGAAGTTCAGTCTCTTGAACGGGTGGATTATGTATTATTGACCCATATACATTTTGACCATGGGGACAGCATTGGAGAGATACAAAAAAGGTTTCCGGATGCCAAGATTCTTGTGGGGGATCTGTCTGCTGAACCTCTCTGCAGGCTAAAGCATCTTAATGTGGAAAAACTTTACCGGGTGCGAGGCGGTGAAACGTATGAATTCAACGATGTGAAAATTGAGGCGATATCCGGTCGTCATACGGAATCCAGGCGGGGCAGCTATTATATGGAGGGCGTAAACCTTACCCATGACGGAGTACAGGATGATGCCATGTGGTATGGCTTCCTGGAAATGCTGAATTATAAAATCACCGCGTCCGATGGTACTACCGTTGCAGTATGGGGCGGTATGACCACGGATGAACAGGTGCACCGCATGGAACATTATAAAAATAATGATATTGCCATCATGCATGTAAGCCCAAAACAGAATCAGCAGTTGTTTGCAGCACTTGTAAAAGCCATTAATCCTAAAGTAGTAATTCCTCACCATTATGATTTATGGGAGGTGATGTTTAAAAATAATCCGGAAATGTTAAAGGATGCCCCTTTGCCGCCAGAAAAAATGAATGAGTCTTATATATTGGGGCAAATAAAAGAATCCTTAGAGAAAAATTGCCCGAATAGCTCTTTCTTGATTTTGGAGCATCATAAATGGGTACGGTTTGGTTTGGGAATGAGTAACGGATTAGTTCTGTGATTAATATATTTATTTTCAAGGCGGTATTCTATTGGAGTATCGCCTGTAATTGTGTGTCGCATGGCTAGTACACAATTAGGAATAAAATCAGATCTACACAATTAGGCTTAAAAGAGCAGCATTTCGCCAGAATGGTCTGCTTTTTTTATGGACTGTGCCAGGGTTCGTGATGCGCTGTGAAAGAGAAATCCTCACACAAAGAAAAGATAGTTACAGAAAAAGTACAATTATTGTATTGATATATTGTTAATACAGCAAATATATCAGGGATATATTTATCCTTATTTACCAGTTCTGTTTTCTTTAAAACATTTCCCAATATGATATATTTGGTGTGTTTTGCACATTAAACGATATTACTAAATGTCGTTATCTGTTGTTTCCACAGTGTATACATGTTATAATTTACACAGTTACAGAAAAAAACAAAAGTGTTGCTTTAATATGGGTGTATTTCTCAATGGATAGCTTTGGTTGTAACTAATATTTTGTAATTTTTAAACAGATATTACAGAGTTCAAAGCGTATGGCTATAACATGATCCATTTAGAACAGAAGCACCCCTAGTTATAAAAAATAGTTTTATTAATAATAAAATATGTCAAAGGCAAACCTGTTAAAAAAGGGGACGCAGAGCCGAGGGTCTAAGGTGTTTTTTGCACTATGATAGCCTAGCTGTCAGAAGAATCTATAAGGTACCTGTCCTCATTTGAGGGCAGGTTTTTGTCTTTTATAACGTCTTTAATACAAAGAAGATACCAGTTTTTGCATATTGCCTAGATAAGAGGTTATCTGTATGCTTCATTCCAACATCTGTTTTTTGAGGTGGAGATAAAGACAGCCGAGTACATACATTTCAGCCACCAATAATTAAATATATTAATAAATCAGTACTGCACCTAACCTGGCGTAGTGCTGATTTTTTTGTTTCGACAATAAACCTGTTGCGGCGACCTAATATTACAATAGAGGGCAGCACAAAAGTCACTTTTGATAGAATCTTGTCAATACCCCGATGCAGGTCTCCACCGCTTGTTTTTCATTCTTTGATTTTGAAAATCATGAAATGGAGGACAAGCCAAATGGCAAAAAGAATCAGAAAAATTAATTATCGGGAGAGGTATCCCGAAGCAAGTGATGCGGTTATTGAGGTACTGGAAAAAAGTGACCGCAAAATGGAGTATCAGCAGTATGACTTAAAGGTGGAAAGTTACCATATTGACTGCGTTAGCTGTGCAATTACTCTCATTCCCAGCAGGGAGGATTCCTTTGAACGGCTGGAGGACTCAAATCACCAGTTTGCATCGGATGAAATAAGTGTAGAGGATGCCGCAGTCCAAGCAGTGTTAATTGAAAAAATGCTCTCCTGCTTAGAAATGCTTACACCAAAGGAGCAAGAACTGATAAAAGAGCTGTTTTTCAAAGGAAAAAGCGAACATCAAATATCCAGAGAAATAAATATCGCACAGAGAACCATACATGATCGAAAGGTAAGAATCCTTAGCAAATTAAAGAAACTGATGGAAAATTAAAAATTATTCCGCTCAACCCCCTCGCTGGACGTGAAAGTAAGTGAGGGGGTTTTTATGTTCCTCTTTTTGCTCTTTGAAAATTTTATATCCAACAGCATAAATACTTGATCTGTCCAGCCGTGATGAGCGGCAGCGACATTGACAGATACGCGGAGACTGCCTGAGGGTTGGTAAGGCTGCATATAAGCAGCCTTACCAATCCGTCGAACCGATAGCATCGAAGGTGACGAGCGATAAGATCTGGTCATAAAACAGCCCATGGTGGGCTGTTTCGCAAAGAAACGGACAGTGATAATGCTACTTCCGCCCAGCCACAGACATCGCAATGGGGGCGGCCCGGTGAGAACCACGGGGAGGTGAGATTCCTATGAGGTCTGCTGACCACAGACCATTTAAGCTGTTGCCTAAGCTTCGGGGAGTAGTGTCGAATAGAAGCATTTAAATGAAGAACAAGCAGATTGTTTTATCTTAGAAACTACGCGGCAGGACAATTCTGCCCTGCCGTGTCCTTGTAAGATTAAGCACCAATAAGGAGGGAAAAGTAAATGAATAATCAGCAACTGAGTGAATTCCTGGAAAAAGAATTGATCATTGGCAATGTTAACGGTCGTGATGGGACTCGGCAGACATTCTATTTTGAGAAGTCCTCAGCCAATATTGCAAATTTTATCATGCTGCATCAAGAAAATACAGATCATATTATTTTAACTGATTTAGCAGATCGTTTCATTCTGGATACCTTTGGTGAATTCATCAACCGCTGTCCGGATCAGACCTTTCTACAGGAGGTTCTAAAGGAATTGGTGCCTATGCAGACAGGAGAAAAGAACCCAATTGAAATCGAGGAAGTCAGCGAAAAAGAATATCATAGGCATTTATTGGAAGAAGATCAGAGAATAACAGAAATGGAGATACGGATGCTGTAGTTTTATTTGTTTTACCAATGGATAGGAGGGATTCATTATGGATAGACAGCTGAGTGCATGGTTATATTGCAGGATTGATGCACCAGAAGATGTGTATGGTGTACTGAAAAAGCAGAAAAAAGAGCTTTATGATTATGCGGATCAAAAGGGATTCACGGTGGCGGGTACCTCTGAGGATTTGTCAGATGGTCTTACGTTTGACCGGCCAGGCTGGAAGAACTTCATGGAGGCTGTCACGGCGGGAACAGTGGACGTGCTTCTTGTTTACAGCCTTTCCTGCATAGGCAGGGATATTTGCCTGACAATGGCTTGTCTGGAGCAGCTCAGCCAGAGCGATGTGGCGGTTTATTCCCTGCTGGAGGGGGCACTGTCATTTTCGCTCCAGAAAACAATGCAGGATGTGATTTCACATTCCGGTTTTCAGCAGAGATCAGAGGGGGATATGTAATGGAAAGAGAAAAGATTGCCAGAGAAATGCAATATAAACTGGCAGTAAAACTGTTGGAGGTTATGGTCAGCAGCGGCTTTTTACTGCCAGAGGAATATGAAAAAATTGATGTACTGAACAGGAAAACATTTTCACCAGAATTGGCTGAAGTATATTCATAAAAACACTAGCTATCTTCAAGAAGGTGTGGTAATGTGTGATGCTGACAGGGGGAAAACTTCGAAGAAAGGAGAAAAGAATGAATAAGAAAGCAGTTAAAAAAGTAATAAAAATTGAGCCTGTCAGCACCGCTATAAGCGTGGAGAAGCCTACAGCTAAGCGAGTATGTGCTTATTGCCGGGTCAGCACAGGATCAGCGGAGCAAAACAGCTCCTTTGAAGCTCAAGTGGAGTATTATACCCGCCTGATTGAAGAGAAGGCCAACTGGATATATGCCGGTATTTATGCCGATCAGGCGCGAAGCGGCACGAAAACCAGCGGACGGGACCAATTCCAGCGGATGCTGCAGGATTGCAGTTTGGGAAAAATCGATTTGATTCTAACCAAATCCGTTACCCGATTCGCCAGAAATACAGTAGACAGCATCAAGGTCATACGGGAGCTTAAAAAATTAGGTGTCGAGATCTACTTCGAAAAAGAGCGGGTAAGCACCTTATCTGAAAAAAGTGAACAGCTCCTGACCATCCTTAGCTCCATAGCGCAGGCCGAGTCCGAGAATATATCCACCAACATTCGCTGGTCTATCCGTTATCGCTTCCAAAATGGAACCTTTATCATCGGCAGTCCGGCCTATGGATATGAAAAGGATGAAAAAGGTGAATTAATGATTCAGCTGCAGGAAGCAAGGATTATCCGAAAGATTTTTGATGAGTACCTTGGCGGGAAAGGTTCATATGCCATATCCAGGCAGCTGCGCCGGGAGGGTATCCCCACCATTCGGGGCTCAAAGGGCTGGCAGGATAGTGTGGTCAAGGGGATTTTGCAAAATCCTCTTTACGAGGGCGACTTACTATTCCAAAAGACCTACACGACAGAGGGAGTACCCTTTACTAAGAAACATAACCATGGGGAGATGCCCCGATATCTGGTTACCGATAACCATGAACCGATTATTACCAGAGAAGAAGCACAGGCAGTACGGCAGCTGTATGAATACCGTAGACAGAAGCAGTGTACGGAGAATCTGGAGGTTTATCAAAGCCGATACGCATTTAGCAGCAAAATTATCTGCGGAGAATGCGGCAGCACCTTTAAGCGGCAGAAACTTTACATCGGAGAGCCTTACCAGAAGGTTCAATGGTGCTGCCGTCAGCATATTGAGGATATTTCAAAATGTAGTCAGAAATCTATCCGGGAGGACTGCATCAAACAAGCCTTTGTCACCCTGTGGAACCGGCTTGTGGGTAATTATGAAGAAATCCTGCTTCCTTTGCTGGAAGTTTTAAAGGCTGTGCCAGGTGATACGGTGCAGGAGCAGGAACTGCTTAAACTGGATCTAAAAATATGGGAATTAAAACAGCAGAGTCATATGTTGCAAAAGATCCTTTCGGACGGCAGCATAGGCTCTGTTGTTTTTATAGAGAAACGAAACCAAATCGACACGGAGCTGGAGGCCGCATACCGTAGACAGCGGGTTCTCAAGGAACAGAAGCTGTTTGAAGAGGAAATCGGACAGACGGAATACCTGATTACAGTATTCAGAAATCGCCCCTCTATTATAGAGGATTTTGACGAGGAGCTCTTCCAGATGGTTATCCACAGAGTAACCGCCTTTTCTGGAAGTCGGCTGGTTTTCCAACTTAAAAATGGACTGGAACTGGAAGAAGACTATGGAAAGGAGCGTTAAGAATGCAGAGACATATACCCTTTGGCTATCAGATTATCGATGGGAAGGCGGAGATTATGCCAGAAACTGCAAAGGTTGTAAGGGCTGTTTTTCAAGAGTATCTTACTGGAATCGCCACCCGCCAGATTGCAAAGAACTTAACAGAACAAGGTGTATTGAATGCCAGTCATAGGCGCTCGTGGAATCACGGTTCAGTTGGAAAAATATTGGAAAATAGAAAATACACAGGTGATGAATTTTACCCGCCTTTGATTGATACAAAAATTTTCGAGCAGGTACAGTGCCGCAGAGAGGAGCAGGTAAAAAAGCTTGGCAGATATGTACAGCCTAATAGCTTCCGAAACCAAACACTGTTAGGCGGAAAGCTTTATTGCGGTGTCTGCGGACAACCATACCGAAGATATGTGGAGCAATGCGACAAGCCTGGCGAGAATATCAAATGGAAATGCAAGCATTACATCAAGGAGAAACGGGTTTGTTGCCGCAATATATTTCTGACGGATGCTGTAATCGAGAATGCCTTTGTCAACATCATCAACCGGATAATAGCGGAACCTGATATGCTGGAGCCAAAGCACCGGATTAAGCTGCCGTTTCCATGCCCTGCCTGTGAAAAATTGACACTACAGATACAGACGGCTTTTGAAACGGGACAGTATACAGCAGAGGAAATCAAAAGGCTGGCTTTTGACCGGGCAAGGGAGCAGTATCGGTCGGCGGTTATTAATGACACAGACTATCAGACTGATAAGCTAAGAACCGCAGTGTCCGGAAAAGAAGTACAGGTGAAATTTGAGGAAAAGCTTTTTCAGCAGACTGTACGTAAGATTATAGTCCACCCGGAGGGAAAGCTCCAGTTTGAATTAAGGAACGGTCTGATTCTTAATATCAGCATTAGTGAAATACAGCAGAAAGGAGAGAATACCCCATGCAAGCAGTAAAGAAGAATATTTCCGTTATTCCAGCGACTCTGGCCTATGACAGATCGGTCAGACAGCAGACGAAGGCTTTGCGGGTAGCAGCCTACTGTCGCGTCAGCACCCTGCAGGAGCAGCAGGAAACCAGCTATGAAGCGCAGGTGAATTACTACACAGAAAAGATTAAAAGTAATCTTAACTGGAAGCTGGCGGGTATCTATGCGGATGATGGGAAAAGTGCAACCTCAACTAAGAAGCGAAGCAATTTTCAAGCCATGATCGATGACTGTTTGGCAGGAAAAATAGACATGGTCATCACCAAATCCATTAGCAGGTTTGCCAGAAATACGGTGGACTCATTGATGAATATTCGAAAGCTCAAGGAAAGAAATATCGCAGTGTTTTTTGAAAAAGAAGGCATCAATACACTAGAGGGGAGCGGCGAACTGCTAATTACAATCTTAAGCAGTCAGGCACAGGAGGAAAGCCGGAATATCAGTGAGAACTGCCATTGGGGAATTGTCCGCAAATTTGAAAACGGCAAGGTGATAGTAAATCACAGTAAGTTTTTAGGTTATACAAAGGATAAGGAAGGAAATCTGGTCATTGTTCCGGAGGAAGCGGAGCTGGTGCGCCGGATATTCCGCCTTTTTTTAGAGGGTAACAGCAGCTATGGAATCAAGCGGATGTTGGAGGCGGACGGCATACTTACTGTCACAGGAAATACAGAGTGGCATGCAACCGTTATTGACAAAATGCTTTCTAACGAGAAGTACATGGGAGATGCCCTGATGCAGAAAACCTATACGGTAGATTTCCTGACTAAGAAAAAGGTGATGAATAAGGGAATCGTGCCAAAATACTACATAGAGGATAACCACGAAGCAATTATACCCAAGGAGCTGTTCAACCGTGTGCAGGAAGAAAAGGCTCGCAGAACCGCCATCTACCGGCCGGCTGCAAGGAAAAAGGATTCTCCAATCAAGGGAAAGTACAGTGCCAAATATATACTGTCGGACATCATGGTATGTGCAGAATGCGGTCAGCCCTACCGCAGGCAGGTATGGACAAAGTATGGTATAAAAAAGGCTGTGTGGCGCTGTGACAATCGCCTTAAGCATGGTTCCAAGAGGTGCAAATATTCTCCTACATTGAAAGAGGATAGTCTTCACGAAGCTATTATGACAGCAATTAACAATGTAGTGGAGGATCAGGGAGAATTTGTTCAGGCATTTCGAGAAAATGTTATCCGCATTATAGGGAACTACTCTGCCCAGGCTGAGCCTACACAGTATGATGAACAAATTGAACAACTTCAACAGGAAATGATGAGACTCATTGAAGACAGTGCTAAAACCGAATGTGCAGACGATGCGTTTGATAAGGAATACCGTATCATTGCTGATAAAATTAAAGAATTGAAGAAGTTAAAAACTAAGGAGCTTAAGGAACGGCATTTGGCGGAAATTTATGAGCTGCGATTGCAGGATATTGACGGCTACATGAAAAAGGTCAACTACCTAAAGCGGGAATTTGATGATGACCTTGTCCGCAGACTGCTTCAATCGATCAGAGTTCTCAATGGGAGCAAAATAGAAATACAGTTCCAATCGGGCATCGTCATCCGGCAGGATGTCCTATGCGACGATTAAATAGTGGCAGGAGCTTAACGGACGACGGTTCCTGCCAGAGATATAAATACTGATAATAATAAAATCTTCAGACAACAATCGGAGGGTTTTATTATTGGCAGTATTTTGTTTGATGTTTTGTTTGATGAAAGATTGATGAAAGATTACGCATAGAAAACCTCAATTGTAAATCGAAATGCAACCCTTTCGAATCCAGATTGAGTGTCAATTCTTAAATTTAATATCTATACCAAGTGGTTGCATCTTGGCTTACAAAAAGATTGGTTGATGCCAGTCTTTTTTGTTTCCCTAAATTTCAGATTCATATATCCTATATAAGTTGGCGGCAGAAAGGAGGATATATGTCTAAATTTTTTACCTATGAAGAAAGACTTGACCTACAGAAGTTTCTGAAAGATAGTCTTTCCTTTAAAGAAATCAGTCGCAGGTTGGATAAAAATCCAACTACCATTTCAAGAGAAGTCCGAAAGTATAGTTCCGAAATTGCCACAGGATATCCTGGATTTCCTTTTAATGCTTGTAAGAATCGTTTCAACTGCCGTATAAAAAAAAGTTTGTGGCAGAGAATGCTCCAGAAAATCTGATATCTATTGCAAACTTTGCACCTCATGCAATGGTAACTGTACTGAGTTTGTAGAGGAAATCTGTACTGCCAGATTCAGAGTTCCTTACATTTGTAACGGCTGTGAAACGATTGGTAAATGTACACTATTAAAGAATATTTATGATGCTGAACATGCCCATATTAAAGCTCATGAAGCTATCTCACAGTCACGAAGCGGCTTGTGTGTATCTGAGGATGAAATAACCAGACTCAATAAGATTATTTCACCTCTGGTTCAAAAGGGGCAGTCTGTTAACCAGATATATATTAATCATCAGGATGAGCTAATGTGCAGCGAAAAGACCATTTACAATTACATTGATGCATGCCTGTTTGATGTTAGAAACATTGATCTCCCAAGGAAAGTAAAGTTCCGGGAGCGATACAAAAAGCCTGAATTTAAAGTTGATAAGGGCTGCCGGATAGGACGTAATTATGAATCGTTTGGCGCTTTCATGGATAAGAATCCCGATACTGCAGTTGTTCAGATGGATTCTGTCATTGGTACCAAAGGAGGTAAATGCCTTCTGACCATTCATTTTGTTGAATGCAGCCTCATGCTTGCGTTCCTAAGGGATGCTAACACCTCAAAGTCTGTAACTGATGTGTTTGAAATGCTTTACGATTCTTTAGGTGATGATTTATTCAAAAAACTGTTTCCTGTTATTCTGACAGATAATGGGAGTGAATTTTCTAACCCGAAAGCAATTGAATACGGATCCGTGAAATTCACAGGACTTCGGACCAGAATCTTTTACTGTGATGCTGGAAGTCCCTATCAAAAAGGTGCGATTGAAGTAAATCATGAATTAGTTCGAAGGGTGCTTCCAAAAGGCACCAGCTTTAATAACCTAACGCAGGAAGATATCAGCTTAATGATGAATCATATTAATTCTTACAAAAGAAAAAAGCTGAATAATCGCAGTCCCTACGAAACATTCAGCTTTTATCACGGAGAAGAAGTTTTACATAAACTTGGATGTGAACCGGTTACAGCCAGTGACATCATGTTAAAACCTGCTCTTCTCAAAAAATAATAAATTTGCATGCCGCCAACCATTTATCTGTCTAAGGAATAAAGGGTGGATTCTCCGATTACAAAAAAATCGAGAGGGAGTCGACCTCCCTTTGGCATGCCTGTAATTATTATAATACTCCAATAAAAGTTGAAAATCAAACTGCATTTGGGTTACAAAAGTAGCATCTCGTTTACAAATATTCAGTTGTCGTTTACAAACATTGCATCTCATATTACAAAGTGGCATCTCGTGTTACTATTAACTTACGCATAGAAAACATTAAGTGAAAACATTGTTATAATATTAAATATTACAGAAATTATTTGAGCTCTCGCATATTTTCTTGACGGTTGGTGAGAGTAGCGCTATAATAATTAGGATGTTCTTGGAGGTGCATTTAATGAAGATAAGCTATAAAAAATTATGGCATTTGCTTATTGATCGTAACATGAATAAAGGTGATTTGCAAAGACTCGCAGGGATAAGCACTACCTCGATTGCAAAGCTGTCGAAAGGTGAGAACTTGCAGACTGAAGTGTTGGTCAAAGTTTGTGCAGCTCTTAATTGTGACACAAGCGATATTATGGAAATTGAAAATGATAATTCAAGTGAAGAACACTTGCGTTAGAACAGGAGGTACAATTATGAAAATTGTTTCTTTGTTCAGTGGAGCGGGTGGACTGGACTTAGGCTTAATGCAAGCCGGAAATAAGATTATTTGGGCAAATGATATTGATAAAGATGCTGCCGCTACGTATGCTAAAAACATTGGCGGTCATATAGTTTGTGCAGATATAAAAGATATAAATATAGCGGACATCCCCCAGAGTGATGTTATCGTTGGAGGTTTTCCCTGTCAGGGATTCTCACAGGCGAATTTGCTGAGAACCGTAGGGGATGAACGCAATCAATTATACAAGTTCTTTTTGGGTGCGGTAAAAGAAAAACAGCCGAGATTCTTTATTGCGGAAAATGTTCGAGGTATTCTTAGCCTTGGTAAGGGAGATGCAATTAAACAAATTGTCGCCGACTTTGAGAGCGCAGGGTATGTTGTAACAGTAACGCTTGTGAACATGGCTGATTACGGAGTGCCGCAGACACGACAGCGTGTTTTTATTATTGGACAGCACAAAGATTTAGGGGAGTCTATGCTCTTTGATTTTCCAGGAAAGACTAATGGGAAAAACGGAAACCCATCACCGTGGGTCTCGATAAAATCTGTGCTTGACCATTACCCCGACCCGGACAAACCTAGCGATTTACTTAACCATATCTGCTCATCGTATAAGGTTGAATATCGCAATTTTACTGGGCATCGCATAACTGATCCCGATAAACCTTCGCCAACTATACTTGCTCGTGGCAACGGCAAGGGGGGGGTATGTGCAATACCCCATTACAACGGGAAGCGGCGTTTGACCATACGGGAAAGTGCCACTATTCAGACTTTCCCCGAAGATTTTGAGTTTATCGGTCAGATGAACTCTTGCTATCGGCAAATTGGTAATGCCGTGCCCGTCCGATTTGCAAAATTGCTCGGACAGGAATTGATTAGATTGGAGCGAAGTGTGTTATGAAAGTTGTATCGTTATTCAGTGGAGCTGGAGGGCTTGACCTCGGTTTCAAAATGGCAGGGCATGATATCATTTGGGCTAACGATTTGTATGGCGATGCAGTGGATACATATAAAGCCAATTTGGGCAACCACATTGTTTGCAAAGATGTTTTTACAGTTGAAGCGAGCGATGTGCCGGACTGCGACATTATCATTGGCGGATTCCCCTGCCAAGGCTTTTCTGTTGCAAATACAAAGCGAAATATCAATGATGAACGTAATCAACTTTATAAGCAGTTAATGCGTATTATTAACGCAAAACAGCCGAAATTTTTCGTTGCTGAAAATGTCAAGGGTATTATGAGCCTAGCAAAAGGTCAAGTGTTGAAAATGATACTTGATGATTTTAGAGGCATGGGATACAAGGTACAGGCAAAAGTTTTGAATGCCGCTGATTATGGTGTACCGCAGCTTAGGCAAAGGGTATTCATCATTGGCGTTCGCAACGATTTAAGTTATGAGTTTGAGTATCCTACGCCGATGTATAATTCAGACGGCTCGGATGGACTCGCCAAGTGGATAGGTGTTGGTGAGGCATTATCATCTTTGCCGGATCCCGATGAAGCAAATGATATTCCGAACCATGAGTATTCAAAGTATAAGTTACGATTTAACGGTTACATTGGGCATCGCATGATAGTCCCTGAAAAGCCTGCGCCGACTGTTACAGCGCGAGGCGATGATAAGGGGGGTGTTGTTGTGCTTCATCATCCCAATAATCAACGGCGAATGTCCTGCCGTGAACTTGCTACAGTGCAGAGTTTTCCTTTAGACTATGTATTTTCGGGAACACGCTCATCTGTTTACCGACAGATAGGTAATGCTGTTCCTCCACTGCTTGCTTGTGCGGTAGCGAAGCAGTTTAACAACTATAAGGAGGATTAGCCTATGCTTGCACAAAATTTTGTACCTCAAATTCCGTTTCCTGACTTTAAGTGGAAGTGGGCAAGTTTGCAGTGTACAGAGGGATTGAATGACCCTGTTGTCCTATTAGGTGTCCTCTTTCGTATGCGGAAATTAGAGCCGAAAGGTGTAAAATATAGCTCGGAGGCATTTGCCAACGAGCTTAAAGAGTTATCTGACGACATAAAGGACTCCATTGGTGTTGACCTTGCAAGACGTACTGGTGAACGTAATCTGATCCGCAACTCAGGGCAATATTGGCGAGCAGTAGGATTGTTAGCAGATGGCGATCATTCAGGCAGAATCCGGCTCACTGATTTTGGTCGGCGTGTTGCAGACCGTGATGTTTCGCAGACCGAGTTTGCAGCAATAACGGTTCAGACTTTTAAGTTGCCGAACCTGCAAATTCAAAGCACGGATGAATGCCGCAGGTGGGTTGACAATGGGATTGTAATCTACCCACTACGGTTGTTGCTGTCTATCTTACGCGAATTACAGGGGCGCGGACAGGGGTATATAACAACTGAAGAACTTACACGGATTATTATTCCGCTCTCCGGAAATAAAGCAGAACTTGTAGACTACGTTAATTTCATTCTTTGGTTTAGAGCCGGGCAGATAACGCTTATAGGATGGCCCAACTGTATTCCAGGAGCGAATGATTTACGCATTGCCCGCGAATACCTGCTATTTTTATCGAACTATGGCTACATCATTCGCAAGGAGCAGAACACGCGAGTAGACGAGCAGTATTTATACAATAATGAAATTGACTCTGAAATAGATACTATACTTGCTGAGCAACCTACGGATGAATCGCTGCAACAAGCGGTTGAGCGGATTCGTGTTGATAATGTAGCCGCGGACATTGAGCGTAAGCGTGTTGCAATTCAACGTGCGCGGCCCAATCAGGCACGTTTCCGTAGAGATGTGCTTGAAGCTTATGGGCGCTGTGTAATTACAAATGTAACTATGCCGGAGGTACTTGAGGCGGCACACATTAAGCCGTTTAAATACAAAGGTGAGGACACAGTGGCAAATGGTTTTCCCATGCGTATGGACATCCATTTGCTGTTTGATTCAGGACATTTGCGTATAAATGATGATGGGGAGGTTCAACTTTCTTCCCGTGCAAGAATGGATTATGGTGCAACCATACCGCCGAAAATTTATTTGCCAGAGTTTACAAGCAAGGAGTTCCTTCGTTGGCGGTGGAATAACTATAATGGAATTTGATATATTTTGCGTCTAAATGTGCAGATGATAGGCAAGTAACTCATCAGTAACAAAACGGAGCGGAGGGTAGCTAATGTATATACAAAAGATTACAATAAAAAACTATCGTAATTTTATGGGTTTCACCATGAAGTTCCATAAGGGGCTTAATGTCATAATTGGTGCGAACAACTCTGGTAAAACAGGACTACTTACTGCCGTGAGATTGTTGCGTGAGCCTTCTATTTGTGCCGACGACTTTAATAAAAATGAACTGCTTGAGTTTGGAAAAAATTACCGTGAGGATGCTCCACAGATCACGATTGAATATACTATTTGCCATACTATTTCTGAGGAAGACACAGAGGACGAAAGCATTATCAGATTGCTACCATTCCTAGGCATGAACGAGCTTACTGAATTTCAACAGGAAGATAATGGAGCAACCAATTACAATATTACGGCTACCATCAAAGCTGTTTGCACCCTTGATGAAAAGGCACTTAGTGATTATAAAGGGGAAGTTGCAAAGATAGCTGATGATGAATTTGGAAAATATATGACCATTCTAAAATCGTTTGAGCATCGCTATTCGTGGTCTTATTACAATGCAGCCAGCAATACAACTGCCGACAAGAAAGATGCTACCGAAATATTTGATATCCGCTTTATTGGCGCAGAGCGAACCAGTGATGATGTACACAAGGAAACCAAGCGTGAAATAGATGCCTTCGCAAAGGATCAGGGAAATGCTACCGCGATTGCACAGTTGCGGGATTCTGTAGCCAACGATATGAAAGACATTCTTCAATCTGTCTTGAATAAACTAGAGAAGTTATTTGAGAGCGAAAACAATGATATTGGGCTGTCGCGAGGCAACGTGTCGATTTCTCAAAATCTTCGTCCGAATGTATCAGTAGGAGATTCATATATTACAGAAGTAAGAGATACCAAGACTGATTATACTGTTCCGCTTGATTATAATGGATTGGGCTACAATAACCTGATCAATATTTATATGTTGATAAAACTGACAGAAATACGTCCGGGTAGAGATTTCCGAATTTTACTTCTTGAAGAACCCGAAGCACATTTACATCCCGCGCTACAATACAAGCTGTTCAAATATTTGCGTCAGTTAGATCAAGAAGACAATCTGAATCAGCAAATATTTGTTACTACGCATTCAAGCAACATTTCAGCTGTAGCGGGCATAGATAATATGTTTATGATTGCCTATGATAGGAGTGGACAGTGTGCTGATTGTAAAGAGCAGAGTCTTTCAGAGCAATTTACCGACAGCGAGGGCTTAGAAAAACACAAAGAGAAAGCCAAAAAGCACTTAACAAAGTTTCTTGATGTTACACGTTCAGATATGCTGTTTGCCGATAAAGTGATATTGGTTGAAGGTATTGCTGAGAGGCTTTTAATGCCCTTGTTTATGGAGAAGTGTGGTTGCTCTTACGAGGATGAGCATATCGCTGTGGTTGAAATTGGCGGCAAACATTTTGAGCATTTTGTGGAGCTGTTTAACGGAAATGCTGTTAATAAAAGAGTTTTGTGCATAACTGACTGCGATTTTGCATGGCTTGCAGACGGTAAAGTTGCAAATTTTGAGTCGTATAAGACTGCTGTGCCTGAACATATACAGAAACTAAAGGAACGCTTTACGATTGATAATTTTCACATATCAACACAGTCAGTTGGTGGGCGTACATTTGAGGATGAGTTATTACTTACCAACTTTAATGATCCAGCAGTTTTATTGAAACTTTTCAAGATACCAGTAAGTCAGACTATAGCTGGTTTTGTTGATACATATGGGTTTAGTTTTGCTAAATGGGGAACCCATTCATCCAAATTAGATGGGCGATCACAACCTCTTGTTAAGAAGCGCCTTAAAGTATTTAAGCAAGCAATCAAAACTGATGCTGTCCACAAGACGGAGTATGAACGGCTGTTCTTTTCCAACCTATTTTTACATTATGCGAAAGGTTGCAAGGGGGACGTTGCTCTTGATATACTGGTAAATGAAGGATTGGCGAACACCTTGATTGTTCCCGACTACATACAGGAGGGGCTGAAATGGCTATGTCTATCATAATAAATTCGAGTGATCTGCTAACACCAGAACAGCTTGATAATCATATCAAGATATATGCCGGTCCGGGTGCAGGGAAAACACATTTTCTTGTGGAAAATGTCAAGAATATTGTTACCATAAATCCTCTCGTCGCCCAAAGCCGGGCGAGGAAGGTTCTTTGTATTACCTACACAAATGCGGCTGTTGATGAGATTAAGCGTCGTCTTGAACGGTTTTCTGCATCCATCGAAGCTCATACAATTCATGGGTTTATAATTGAGCATATTATCAAACCTTTCCAAGAGGACTTGCGGCAAATTATGAAAGAGGACTTTAACATTGTCGTAGGTGGCAAAGGCAAAATCACTTCGCAAGTTGAGGGGGTGGGCATATTACATGGTGTAAATAAAAGTGATATATTTGAGTTCATAGAATCAATCGTTGGAGAATCCGATGAATTCACTTATAGTAAAAAAATATTGGGCCAAGTCGAGGTTGATATTGACTTATACCGTACCGACAACAAGGCAAAATTGCGGGCCTCAAGGCAGATTAAGGACAGTCATATTATTCCCATAAAACAATATACTTGGTCAAAGGTAAGAAAGCTGACCCATAATGAAATCCTCTATTTTGGTTATCGTATACTTCAGCGTAACAATACTGCGTTGTATGCTACGAGAGTTAAATTCCCCTTTATTTTTGTTGATGAGTTTCAGGATACTAATCCTCTGCAAACTTTGTTAATCAAGCTAATAGGAAGTAAATCAACAGTTATAGGAACGATTGGAGATGCTGCACAGTCTATATACAGCTTTCAAGGAGCAAAGCCCTCGCAGTTTCTAACCTTAAATATTGATAGTAATCGGGCTTTAAATGAATACGTAATTAGTGGTAACAGGCGTTCAACCACTAATATAGTTAATCTATGTAATTTTTTGCGCAAATCGGATTCAACAGTCGTTCAGAATAGTGAAAAGCATTATAACAGCAACGAGGAAAAGCAATCGGCAGAGAAAACAAAAATACATATCATTTCTGGTGAAGATGCGTCTGCCAAGCAGCTAATAAATTCCGTGATTGCTGATGGTGCTGTGGTGCTTACTCGCACTTGGGCAGCAGCGTTTTCCTATATACAAGACATAAATGAAGAACAAGAAAAATGTTTGAAGGCAATCTATAATTCTTACTATACTTCGCCGATTGATATTCGAAGCGACATTGTTGAACATAACTATGTGACTTGGGTGCGGGCTTTTAAATTTATTTTCAGGCTCTGGAATGGGTATAAAACCGGTGCGCTTGTTGAAATAATCACTGCATGTACGCTCTTAACAGACTTTGATACAAAGAAACTAACTCCAAAAATCATTGCGAAATTAAAACTGCTGACTGATGAAGTGTTTGGGGGACTTTTGCAAGAATCTTTGACCATTGATATAATTAATGGATTCAGTATGCGGTTACACGAAGAAAACTATGCCGAACTTGTATTGACTATTTGGGATGGTCAATTTAGCGTTCCAATTTTTGACGATGAAGATAGAGATGAGATTAGGACAAACGTTTCTTTGCTCAGTTGGTACACATCGTACAAACTCTTTGCAGAAGTCTTTTCAGAGGACAGCCGCTATATGACCGTCCATCAAGCAAAAGGACGTGAATGGGAAAAGGTTATTGTCAGTCTTGAACCCAATAGTCGTAGAGATAGGGATAATATTACATTATCTGGTATGTTCTCAAACCCGCAACTTCTTAATGAGGAGAACGCAGAAGAATTTACAAGAATGTACTATGTTGCGTGCAGTCGTGCAAAGGTAGACTTGTATTTACATCTAAAAAAAGCTTTGGACATAACTGCATTACAGTTGGCATTGGATAATTATAATCAATCTCACGAGGATAGTCGAAAAATTGATTATGAAATACTCCCATTACAAGCAGGGAGTGTCGAGAGACTTTGTACCGAATAAAGCCTTCGAAGGGATACTATGTTTTTGAGGGTTGATGCAAATGGGCTATTGCCAGGAATGTGCAATCAATTTGATTGTTATGAATTTAAGGGTGAAATTCTGTGGATAATATTTCGCTTTTTATAATTAGCATAGAAAAATAAAAACCAGTTGGAGGTAATAATGGGTTATCAAATAGATAATTTTACATTAAACATTGATTTGTCAAAAGAACAATTATATAGCCCATTATTTTATTTGTCTAAAATAGCCCCTCAGATAAAAGGAAAATTATATGTAATAGATTATTCAGCAGCAAATTTAAAAGACTATTTCATCATTGATGAAAGCAAAAATCAAGAATTCATTGAAAACACGAAGATTATAATTGGAAAAGCTATCTTCGTTGATGATGCTGTAAAAAGCATTAAATGGTTAAAAAAATTTTTAAAAGGACTGGATAAGAATGATTTTATTTTGCTAAATGGGGCAGAACGATTACTTACATATGGAAAAGAAAGTCCAATATTTGAAAATAAATTTTTGGACTCAACTAATTCAATTCACTTTTTGGAAAATGAAAATTGGGGAAGTTTTTTAGATGATATTGATTCAATATATGGCGAAAATCAGTCTAAGATATCAGGGATAATAACAAATGTTTATGCTGATGCGGTGAGCAGAAATATTATATTAAAAAACCTTGAACAAACAAATAACATGTCTATAGTTTCTTCTGGGGATCCTAACCAAGATGACGAGTTTGAATTACTTCAAAAAGAATTGTTAAATAAAGTTTGCCAATTACCTTTAGGTGAGGCAATTAAAGAGTTGGAAAGGGTAAAAAATAAAATAGGGAATAAAATTTTTTATTACTTTAGTGCAATCGCATATTATAAGTCCGGAGATATTGGTAAATCAATAGAAATATTAGAATCACAGTATGACTCATTGTTAAATGAAGAGAAATTAATGTTAGCTAATATGTATATTACAATATCTTATTTAAGCAGAGCTCAAGAAATTTTAAACGAATTATATAGCAAAGATAAGTATTTAAAAAATTTATTTCCAGCATTTTTACGTTTATATGATTCAGATATTCCCCAATTTGAAGAATGGCTAAAAATTGGAATGACTTATGATCCAGATAATCCTGCTGTGATTGAAATGAATGCGACTAAGCTTAGCAATAATGGAGACTTTATTAGTGCAGCTCAGGAATTTAGAAGATTAGGATTAATACAAAACCCAGAATTCTATGAGTTAGTTGCAAGAATAAATGATATTTTAGGTCAAAAGATCGAGGGAAATCAAAAGATTATCGATTACATATTTGAATATATAGCATTATTTCCGCAATTAAAAAACGAGGGGGTTATTAGACTTTCAAATTACTTTATCAAGATACAGGATTCATATTTTTTGGCATATAAATGCTTAGAGAAAGCAGATTTATATATTGGAAATTCAAGAGTAATAGATATTATAAAACTCAAATTTTCAATTATGAAAGATGAACTTATTGCCTCTAAAGCTCTAGGAAAATTAAAACCTTTTTTCAAACCTCAAGATGCAAATATAATTGGAGAACATAGAGCAATAGACTTGATTGATGGAATTAAAGTTTTGCTAAGTGAAAGAAACGGATACTTGATCTGGAGAGATTTTCTTGAATGCCAGAGTAATGATAGCTGGAATATTTATGCATATAAGTTTTTAAAACTAAATATGAAACAAATATTAGAAACGGACATTGAAGCCCGAATATCACTATCATATATACATGAAGTTATATCCCAAGAAATAGAAGAGATAGGCGATGACATAATAAGTAATCCATATCAGACCTCAGTTAATCTAATCAAATTGTTGAGAGCTGTAAAAACTGGAGATTTTGATTATCAGAATAATTTTAGTACATTTGAAGAATTCGTAAAAACAATTCTAACCCCAGGTGAAGTGTTAAATGACAATAAGTTGAGAATTATTTGCAGGTACTACTTATCAATTATTGCTTCTGGAATGGGACGGCATCAGGATGCAAATAATTATGCATTAAGTATACTGGAACTTTATAGTACAGTAGAGGAACAAAACAAAATATTAAGTTTATCAATTGGTGGTCTGGCATGGGGCTATTCCCAATATCGATTGGGCAGACATGTAGAGGGTATATTCTGTATCATTGCATCAATCGAATATAGTTATTTAAGTAATGAGATAATTCCTTTTCTGGAAGAAGGGGTAAATATAGTTAGTAGGTATTTGTCTGATAATGATTCAATATCTTTTTTAGCTGACATTGATTTTTGGCAAAGCCTTGGTAAAGCAGTTGGACGCTATAATGAAAATCTTAAGCAGTTTATATTATTAAAAAGCGGAGTCGATAACAAAAATATTGAATTTGAATTAGTTACAAAAATTGAAAATGCGGAAATTAGAGGCGTTAACTGGGCGGGGGATATTGTAAATTTAGTGGCATTATATGCGAAAAAGTCAGAGTTCAGTAAAGCTATAAAAATTCTAGATAAATATAGAAAGGAGACAATTTCTTTACTAGAGAACAGAAAAGATATTCGCTTTGAAGTATTATATAATTGGGCGTTTATGTATTTTTCTAATCCGGTAGGTATAAACAATTTTTTTGTTGCGCTTGAATTAATTGAGATATCCAATAAAGATTTACAGGAAAAAAGAAGTGTAAGCCACAAGGAAGAAAGGGCAAGTATAGGAACACAAGCGGTTAATATATATCGCTTATATATAGATATATGTAGCGTATTATCCAATCTTGTAGATGATGAAAACCTTAAAAACCTAATGGAAAGTAAATTACAGCAGATTATACCTAGATTGTCTCCGAGAGCTATTATTGAACAGAAAGGTTATTATAAAAAAGAACGATTGGTGCAGGTTCCGGATGGAGTTGAAAAAGAGTATTTCGTTAGGAGAGAAGAATATCAGAACCTATTAATTCATGACGGTGGTAATATAGAACTATTATCAGAGAAAGCTAAGATTATCGAAGAATTATCTCAGCAGCTAAAAAAAAATCATCCCAATTATATGGAATTAGAATCACAAAAAGAACTCTCCATGGTTGAAATACAAAATACAATAGATAAAAATGAGTTATTTTTTCAATGCATTTTAACAACAATGGGTTTACTCAATATTTTAATATCAAAGAATGATATTAAACTGGAACATAAATTTTTAGATCCAGACAAGGTGGATTTAAGAAATTTTGCAAAAATTTATAGTGAGAGTATGCAATTAGAAAACTTGAAATATGATGAGATTAAGGACGTAATTAAGGTGATTTCTGAAAATATAGAAGAAAACTTGCCTGATATAATAGAAGAAAATTGCATAGAAAGAATCTATTTTGTTCCGGAATTCGATTTATATATGTTTCCGTTATCATCATATTGTATCAACAACAATTTCATTATTGACAAAGTAAAATCAATTGTAAACTTAATTGATTATTCTTCTTTGTTACATTTTAAGAACGAGAATCACATATGTGGTATTGTCAATAGAATCATAGGTAATACAAATGATAAGAATTTACAAAAAATTCAAAGGTGGTTAATCAAAAATAAAAAAGAGAAATTTTTATTATTAGAAAATGATTCGGATAATATAGATAACCTAAAAAATATATCCAAGTTTGGCGAAGAACTAAATACTGTAGCAATTTACACACATGGGGTATCAGACCCAAATGCATATCCTTTGGAGGGAGCAAAAGGCATTGCAGGGAATAAAAGAATTTTAAAGTTAGAAGACGTTATGGATAACATCTTGGAAATGCAAAATTTGGTTTTGATAAGTTGTAGAGCTGGGTCTCCTAATTATAAGGCAGTTGAAGAGTCGTATGGTACGTGGGCTGCAATATTCGAAAAATTTTCTGGAAATATTATTTTGTGTAGATGGGATGTTTCTACGGATATGACAATTGAATTAATGCAAGAGTTTTATACTAAAGCAATAGAATATGGAATAGCTATGGACAAAGCACTGTTAATTGCCCAGAAAAAAATGAAAGAAAAGTATTTTAATCCTCAATTTTGGTCTGGGATAGAGTTCTGGATAAATTAATTTTAAGGATTATTTTTGGGGAGGTATATTAATCCTAAGAACAAAGTGTTTTTTTGTTGCGCGTGCTAATATAGTTGAGATTAAATAATTTTCACAGGGCAGGTAGAACATTAAAATAGTATATATACAGTTTTTTGTTATAACATTAAAATGTAGAAAATAAAAATTACATGTAGAGACAGCAATATAAATGATATATTGCGATTGCAATGATAAAAGCGACTCATAAACTGCAAGATATTACGAGTATGTCGATGAAATGAGGAAAAGAGTGGCAAAGGATAATTACACTAAGGCTAAACACATTAGAACTAGTAACAAGTGTTTATGTGAAGATTTTTTATTTAAATGTGAAAATAGCAAACGACATAATACTGCAAAAAATCATTTAATCTCAAAGCGAGGGTATCTTGAACGAATTGCATTTGGTGAAAATGTTTTAGTCTTTGATTTCGAAAATAGAGACTATAAAAAAAATGCTAGAAAATTGACAAAAAGAACTATTGCTAATGCTAACAAGTTTCGTGTGTTTTGCAGCAAGCACGACAACTACTTATTTGGCGAGATTGAAAATGGAAATAATTTTGACGAAAACAATAAAAAGCAGATATTTCAATTTTCATTTAGAGCATTTGTATTTTCATATTCAGAAGGACTGTTAAAAAATAATCGGGAATTTGATAAAATTGTTGATGACTTTTCAAACAAGGTTGCAAATGCACACCTGCAAATGAATAAAAAAAGATTTAAGAACTACAAAAATTTGATAGATCAAGAAGATTGGAGCGGAGTGGAAACAGAAATCATCAGATTAAATAGAAAATGTGAATTCATTACCTGTTGGTCGGGAACTCCCAATATGGGTCTACTTTTTCCAATAGCATTTACAAATTGCAATATTTCAATAAATATTTTTCCTGAAAACAACGAGACAATAATATTATTATCGTATCTAAAAGATGATTTTTCTTTTGGTAGCAGGAATTTTTGCCGTAGATTGAAAAATTTATCTAAAAGTAATGAGAAAAAATTCATTGCATATATAGAGAAATTTGTGGTTGCTTTTGATCATAACATAGCATTAAATCCCATGTTTTGGTCTACGTGTAGTGAAAGCGACAAAAAAACATTCTATGAAATTGCTCATATGTTTCCTACAAATAAAACCATGATAACAGGTTTAGGAAGATTTTTTAAATTAAGGATAAAAAAATTAAAGTTAGAATTAATACATTAGGGCTTTCTTGAAAAAAGATAACTGTCAATACGAATAAGCTATATAGTAGCAGTGCTATGTTTTAGATAAATTATAATACAATTGGTCTATATGAAACTATAGATTCATAATAATGAATCACCGCCTCAACACATTGCAATATTTGTGTCAAGATGTGTCAAAAATAGAAACCGTCTAATAGCATAAAAAGAAAAAGAAACTGTGTAAGAAAGGTTCTAAAACTTTGAAAAAAGATATTTTAAAAACTATTTTTACTTTGCATGATAGAGTAAAAGGTGAAAAACAATTAGAAAATATATTATCGCAGGCTGAAAATATTATTCAATCATCACCTGTAAAAACTGGAAGAGATCATCCAATATTTTCGTTTGTTTCAGCTGTTACTAGAAATATATTTTATAAGGATATTTTTCAATTTAATGCTACTCTTAAAAACACTGCGGATTACAGTTCATACAACCAAGATTTGGGATGGTTGGAGAATACTTTCCCTGATGAATATACTATTTTAGACCCAATTATCATTAACTTAGCTCAAGATGCAGTATGGTCTTTTCCTTGGGAAGCAACACGATTTACAAACTGTCTTGCGCAGATTGGCTCAAATGTCAGTCGTCCTTTTATATTCCAACCTAACAATCATTTTTCACAACTTTTTCTACCACTTGGATTAACCATTATCAATAATGGAAACCACTCTACGGCATGTGGCATAATAAAGGGAGAGGGTTCCATTGAAGTGAAAGAAATAATAGATAATTCTCAGAATTGTAATGATTTTTATTTTGACGGTACTTATATCTGTAAAAATAATGATAATTCCAAGGTATATAAAGTGAAACAGTTTGAGTGTGGAGTGCTATTTGAGTTAAGCCGTCTTATTCAATCTCACGACATTGATTTTCTTGCTGGCATAGAAATAAAGAGAAAGGTATCGGTTACAGAACCCAAAGATACAGAGTGGAAAATTTTCTTACGCAATAATCATAAAATATTGCATTATTATTTTAATTGTGCAGAGGGAGAATGTGAGGTGGAGGTTTTAGAACATACAATCATTTTGATAACTACAGATGAAAGTTTTGGAACATCTACTACAAATGCAGCAGAACAATTAGCTATGTTTGTAGCACAAGAATTTGATATTCCGCTTGAGAAAGTTATCTGTTATGAGATCTATATGCACGATAGTTACATAGGAAAAGAACTTGTCCAACGAATACGATTTGAAGTTAGGGATGGTGTTTTAGAAGAACCTACCTTTTGCGAAGAGGATCTACCTGAAAAATTTAAATTTTTGAAATGTAGATCGTAAGGGTTAGACAGTATTTTCCTGCAAGGCCTAACCACGCCTTGCGAGAATCCGTTTCACACACTCAACACATTGTGAAGTGTGTGTCGAAATATGTCGTAAATAAAACAGAAATTTGTTGAATCATGTTTAAGAAAGGGGTTGAAAGTATGGATAATAAAATTATTAAACCACTAGTAGGTGAA
>SVDS01000108.1:14157-19072 GCA_015057715.1 Paenibacillaceae bacterium | reverse complement strand
CATTCGGCTGCTACGTATGACCAGGCTCTCATGGGAATTGCCAACGGTGCCACCTCCATGACCCATGTCTACAACGGCATGACTCCCTATCATCACCGGGATCCGGGGCTGGTAGGGACGGCTCTCAGAGTACGTGATATTTATGGCGAGATCATCTGTGATGGCTGTCACAGCCATCTGGCAGCTTTAAACAACTATTATACAGCAAAAGGCAGGGACTATGCCATTATGATCAGTGATTCCCTGAGAGCTAAAAACTGTCCGGCAGGGGGCCAGTACCAGCTGGGTGGTCATGATATCGAGGTCAGGGAAAATGGTCTTGCTTACTTAAAGGGAACTGAAACTATTGCAGGAAGTACCTTGAAGATGAACAAGGGCTTAAAACTTCTGGTAGAGGAAGCTTTGGTGCCTTTTGATTCTGCTCTCAATTCCTGTACCATAAACCCTGCAAAGTGTCTGGGAGTGGATGACAGGAAAGGGCGTCTGAATGCAGGATATGATGCAGATCTTGTAGTGCTCAGTGATTCTTATGAAGTTGTGCAGACCTATTGCAGAGGAGTGGGAATGGTCGAGGAGACAGATGGTCAATCCTAAATAATTGTGGAAAGTGCACAAAAAACAATCTCTTATTATGTAATGATACACAGTTGTTATGACTCGATGTAATATGTTATACTTGTATTACTATAACGGGATTGTAACTGTTCAGCAGGCAACACCTAAATTAGTGTGCGTATAAAACTATGCATACTAGTTTAGGTGTTTTTTATTTAATAAGGAGAAATCGGAAGATGAATTATCATGTTAAAAAAATATACAACAACAATATTATTTTAGCTGAAGATGATAACATGTCTGAAGTGATACTCTTAGGAAGAGGAATTGCATTTCAGAAACAGATTGGAGATTTGGCAGACATTGATAAGATTGATAAAAAATTTATATTTGAATCCCCCGAAACTTATTCTAAATATATTACGTTATTAAAAGAGGTTCCGTTAAATCAGGTAGAGCTGGCTAATAAAATTATTGAACAGGCACAAATAGAACTGGGCGTCACATTTCACGACAGTATTTATATTGGATTGACAGATCACATCAGCTATACCATATCCCGATATAAAACAGGTCTGACTATAAAAAATGCCTTGCTCTGGGAGATAAAAAATTATTATTCAAAGGAATATGAAGCAGCACGTAATTCACTTGAACTGATCAGGTATTATGAAAAGATCCATTTGTCTGATGATGAAATTGGATTTATTGCTCTTCATTTTATAAATGCCCAACAGAACGGGGAAGAGATTCAGCAGACAATGGCTGTGGCTGAAATCGAACATGACATACTAAATCTTGTTAAATACCATTATCAGATCGAATTAAACGAAGATACATTAAACTACAGCCGTTTTGTTACTCACATTCGCTTTTTTGCCAGAAGGCTGTTAAAAAAAGAGATATTTATGTCAGATGATGATTTTCTTTATGATCAGATCGTAATGAAGATGCCACAGGCAAAGGCGTGTGCGGATAAAGTAAAAGACTATTTCATTAAAAAATATGACATCGCGATTTCCCAGGAGGAAATGATTTATTTTATGCTGCATATCAACCGGGTTGCAGAAAGGGAAAGGAAGGACAGCAAAAGCTAAGGATTTAATAAAAAGGAACGTCGACACCTTTTTATTTCATATAGATATTAGATCACACACAGGAGGATATTATGAATCATTATGAATTGGCAAAAGAAATTTTAGTGCTGGTAGGCGGCAGCGAAAATATTGCGCAGCTGAACAATTGTGCCACCCGCCTGAGAATGAATCTGAAAGATGAATCAAAGATTGATTTAAATAAAATAAAAGAAATACAAGGTGTGTTGGGAGCCGCAAAGAAATCTGGACAATATCAGATTATTATAGGCACTGATGTGTCAAATGTTTGTGATGAGATAAGAAAAATGGGTCAGATTACTGAATCATCAGAATCCAATGAAAAAAAGGGAAAGTTAGATGCTTTAATGGATATTTTTGCTTCTATTTTCACCCCGGTTATTCCGGCAATTACTGCTGCCGGTATGATAAAAGCGATTCTGGTAATCTGTGTTCTTCTTGGAATGAATAAAGAATCACAGGTTTATACCATATTTAACTTTATAGCAGATGCCGGATTCTACTTTCTGCCTGTAATGCTGGCATTTTCTTCCGCAAAGAAGTTGGGCTGCAATTCCTATCTGGCAGTCATGATGGGAGGAATCCTGCTTCACCCCAGTTTTACGAAAATGGTATCTGCAGGTGATCCGGTTTTCTTTTTGGGACTTCCTGTTAAACTGGTTAATTATGGTTCCAGTGTAATTCCAATTATACTGGCGGTCTGGCTGATGGTTTATGTAGAACGGTTTGCGGATAAGATTTCACCAAAACCGGTAAAGTTTTTTATGAAACCGACTTTGACTATTTTAATTGTTGCGCCAATCGTATTAATTGTACTGGGACCTCTGGGCTCTTATGTTGGTACAGTCATTGCAACTGTAACAGATTTTCTTAACAGCCGTGTCAGCTGGCTGGTTCCCATGCTCATGGGTGCTTTTATGCCTCTGCTGGTATTAACCGGTATGCATTGGAGTTTCCTTCCTATATTGATGACCTCCTACAGTACTTACGGATATGAAGCTGTTATGGGGCCTGGAAGTCTGGTTTCAAATATCTGTCAGGGTGCTGCCGCATTCTGTGTTGCCCTTAAAACAAAAGACAGGCAGTTTAAACAGCAGGCATCTTCCGCAGGTATTACTGCATTAATGGGAATTACAGAACCTGCCATGTACGGAGTCACCATCAAATACAGGAAAGTATTGCTGTCAGTTATGCTCGGAGGTGGAGCAGGCGGTTTTTATGCTGGCTTAATGGGAGTCGTACGTTATACATCAGGCACTCCCGGCCTTCTTTCTCTGCCAATTTTTATTGGGGATAATCCAATGAATGTAATACATGCTCTCATTTCCTGTTTGATTGGTTTTTGCATCACGTTTGTATTAACCTGGTTTTATGGATTCAAAGAGCCGGAGACTGGCGGGGCAGTGGAACTGGATAAAGGCACAGACACAGACACAGGAAAACAAGTTCAAAAAAGTAAAAAAATCATGATCTATAGTCCTGTTAATGGCAGGAAAGTGAAGCTCTCAAAGGTGAATGATGAGACGTTTGCAAAGGAAATTGCGGGAAAAGGGATGGCAGTAGAGCCAGCAGACGGCAGAATTACGGCTCCGTTTGACGGAGAGGTTGTAACCGTATTCCGTACAAAACACGTCATTGGACTTAGAAGCAGTGAGGGTGTAGAATTAATGATCCACATTGGGATTGATACGGTGGAGCTGGAAGGGAAATACTTTACTGCTCATGTAGCAGATGGAGATATTGTAAAAACCGGAGATCTTTTAATGGAATTTGATAAACAGGCGATTGAAGCGGCAGGATACGAAACGGTAGTTCCGGTTATAGTGACCAATACAGGAGATTATCTGGATATTATTACTAGTGAAGAGGGAACTGTTGAAAGCGGACAGCCACTTTTTACAGTACTTTAAGGAGTTATTATGAAATTGAACAAGGATTTTCTATGGGGAGGAGCTGTGGCAGCCAACCAGTGCGAGGGTGCTTATCTGGAAGATGGAAAGGGTCTATCGCCTATGGATATTCTCCCGACTGTGCAGCTTGGCAGAAAAGAGGCAATGTATCACCCGGAACTGGCGCTTGAGAAAGATTATGGTTATTATCCCAGTCATGGAGCGATTGATTTTTATCATCGGTACAAAGAAGATCTGGAGTTGATGGAACAATTAGGAATCAAAGCATTTCGTACATCAATCAGTTGGGCCAGGATTTTCCCGGATGGAGAAGGTGAACCCAACGAAGCCGGTCTTCAATTCTATGACAGCCTGTTCGATGAATGCAGAAAACGCCATATGGAACCGGTTGTGACCATCTGTCATTTTGACACCCCCCTTGCCTTGACTAAAAAATATGGCGGCTGGGGAAACAGAGCACTGATAAATCTATACTTAAACTATTGCAGAGTTCTGTTTAAGCGGTATGGAAAAAAGGTGAAATATTGGATTACCTTTAATGAAATCAATATGATTACTCACATTCCTTTTTTTGGAGGCGGAATGGTGATAAAGGAAGATGAAAACGTCAGCCAGATTGTTTATCAGGCGGCTCATCATCAGCTGGTCGCCAGTGCACTGGCTGTAAAAATGGCACATGAGTGTGATGAGGAGCTTTTGGTAGGCTGCATGCTGGCAGCAGGATCTTTTTATCCCTATAGCTGCAATCCGGAAGATGTCTGGGAAGCGGTAGAAAAGAATCAGGATTCTTATTTATTTATTGATGTGCAGGCACGGGGAAAATACCCCTCCTACGCGCAGCGAATCTGGAAAGAGAAAAAAGTTACTCTCAACATGAAAGACGGGGATGAAGAAATACTGCGCTGCAATCCGGTGGATTATATTGCATTCAGCTATTATTCCAGCCGTCTGGCAGGTGTAAGTCCTGACATTAACGGTAAGGTTGCTGACGGCAATGCCATTTACACATTACGAAATCCTCATCTGGATATTACGCCATGGGGGAGACAAATTGACCCCATGGGACTGCGTATTACAATGAATGATTTGTATGACCGTTACCAGAAACCATTGTTTATTGTGGAGAATGGTTTGGGAGCTACAGACAAAGTTGAGGCAGATGGCAGTATTAATGATGATTACCGCATTGAATATACCAGGAACCATATAAAAGCAATGAAAGCAGCCATGGAAGACGGTGTGATGTGCCTTGGATATCTGGCCTGGAGCTGTATTGATCTGGTAAGCGCAGGAACAGGTGAAATGGATAAACGGTATGGGTTTATTTATGTAGAC
>SVDS01000108.1:0-14057 GCA_015057715.1 Paenibacillaceae bacterium | reverse complement strand
TGGCCTGGAGCTGTATTGATCTGGTAAGCGCAGGAACAGGTGAAATGGATAAACGGTATGGGTTTATTTATGTAGACAGGGATAATGATGGTAATGGCACATTAGAGCGCATTAAAAAGAAGTCCTTTTACTGGTACCAACGAGTGATTGATAGCAACGGTGAGGAAATGGATTAATTAAAGCAGCATTGATAACAGTGGAGGTACTGTGTAAGTAGATAAGTCTACTTAGCAGTACCTCCATTTTTGTATTTAACGGATTTGCTGATGTACAGGAGTGGAACGAAGCATCAGACATTTTGCATAGGATGATAGAAATGAGATATAAAAGATAAAGAATGGACAATAAAGTTTACGTAATCATGTATCACTATGTAAGGGATTTGGAACACAGCCGCTATCCCCGGATAAAAGGACTGGATACAGCCTGTTTCAGAAAGCAGATAGAATATTTAAAACAAAACTTTACGGTTATTACCATGGAGGAATTAATCTGTGCCTGCAATAACCATCATCAGCTGCCCAAACAAGCAGTTTTACTCACATTCGACGATGGTTATCTGGATCATTATACTTCCGTATTTCCAATCTTGAAGGCAGAAAAATTACAGGGCTCTTTTTTTATTTCAGGGAAAACACTGAAAGAGCATGTTTTATTGGATGTAAATAAAATTCATTATATACTAGCCACCACACAAATAGACGTTCTATTGCCTTCAGTTCTGAAACGCATGGATTATTACCGGGGATCAGAATACGAATATCCCGATAATGATACACTTTTTCATGAATATGCATCTGGAAATCGATTTGACACCAACGAAACAATTTTTGTGAAACGAATGCTTCAGACTGTATTGCCGGAAAAAGTAAGAAGTTTGATCTGTGATGACCTGTTTAAAAAATATGTAGGCATATCAGAAGATAAATTAGCTGGTGAACTGTATCTGACTTCAGATCAGATCAGGCTTATGAAACAGGAGGGCATGTATATTGGCTTGCATGGATATAACCACTACTGGCTGGGCCGTTTGTCTGAGGAAGAAATGCAGAAAGATATCAGGCAGGCATTGGAGGTTATGTCGGAATATATAGACGATAAAAATTGGGTAATGAATTATCCTTATGGCAGTTATAATGAAGCGCTTTTGCAATACATCTCCTCTACAGGGTGTAAATTGGGACTTACGACTCAGGTAAAGGTGGCAGATTTATCAGAGTGCAGCAGCCTTACAATTCCCCGCCTTGACACCAACGATTTTCCACCCGTCAGTGAAAAATTTAAATGTCGTCTGGACAAGGAACGGACATGAACCAGGAGGTGAAACACTATGAATCAATTTGATACACGATATGAGATCCGGATTGCTGACAGCTCTGATATAGAACTGATAATGGATTTCATTGATAAGTATTGGAAAAAAGGCCATATCATGTCCCAGGACAGAGATCTGTTTCGATATGAGTATCAGGTTGGAAATCAGATTAATTTTATTCTGGCAATTGATAAAAACACCCGATTACTGGAAGGCATTTTTGGTTTTATCAAATGTTCTGCTACGAAAGATGTTAAGAAAAAGGATATCTGGGGCAGCATGTGGAAAGTACGTGAATCGGGTGAAAACATGCCTCTTTTAGGCATAGAGCTGGCAAAGCGGGTTTTTGACATCACCGGCTGTCGAACCCAGATTGGTAACGGAGCCAACCCTAATACCACAATCCCGTTAAGAAGACTGTATTTTCATGACAGAACCGTCCGCATGAGACAATATTATAAGTTAAATCCTGAAACTGAAGAATTTAAAATTGCACTGGTTAAAAAGAAACCGGAAATCTTACCGGAAAATCATTTAGATACAAAAATTATGCTTTTAAGTTCTATGAATGAAGTAGAAGAAAATTTTAATATCGAGAGCATTAATTCTATACCATTCAAAGACAGCTGGTATGTAAACAAACGATATTTCTGCCATCCTTACTACCGCTATGCTGTTTATGGATTAAAAAACGGGAGTGGAAAAGTAGATGCACTTATGATGGGACGGGTAATTGAATGTAACGGAGCAAGAATCTTTCGCATCGTGGATTATATGGGAGATCAACGGTTGTTTTCCGGAATGAGAAATACGTTAGATAAAATAATGAAAGAAATGAATTTAGAATATATAGATTTTTACGCCTATGGATTTGAGGAACGATATTTATGGGATGCCGGTTTTACTTACAGGTCAGATGATGATCCCAATATCATACCTAACTATTTTGAACCATTTTTACGCGAGAATGTTGATATATGGGCTCATTACAAACTGGACGGAACCCTGTTTTTTAAAGCAGACGGAGATCAGGATCGGCCAAATAAGATGATGGAGAAAAAACAAGGAGGCCAGGGGGAGTTATGAGAAGTAAAAACGAGTTTGAAGAAAAAATTTTAAATAAGGACTTATATAAGACAAATGCAGGAAAATATGCGAAAAAAATCAGTAACAAAGATAACGTCATCATCTGGGGGTCAGGGAGCGCTTCCGACGCACTTTACCAATTTTTTAAAGATTTCCACTGCTTAAGCAGATTAAAAAATTATGCTGATAATAAAAAGGAGCTCTGGGGAACGCAAAAGAATGGATATACCATATTATCACCCTTAGAAGTTGCTGAAAAGGCAAAAAAGGAACCGGTTTATATTATTATTGCCAGTATGCGGTTTCCTGAAATAAGAAAGCAGCTGATCTTACTGGGAATAGAAGACTCAATGATTGATACAGCAGGCTTTACAGTTGCCAATGATTATAATACTTACAAAGATGAAACTGCTTATCAGATTGTAAAATTTTATTTTGATGAATTCAGGCAGGTGTATAACAGCCTGGCAGATAAACGCTCCAAAGAAATCTATTTGAATATATTAAACTCCAAGATATCTCTGGATAATAAATATCTGGAATTCATATCCTCTCCTTCACAAGAACAGTATTTTGACCGGGAACTATTGAAATTAAAAACAGATGAAATTTTTTGTGATTGCGGAAGCTACAATGGAGATACCATGGAAGCTTTTTTTCAGTTAACCGGAGGAAACTGCAGAAAATATATTGCTATAGAAGCGGATAAAGATATCTATTTAGAACTAAAACAGAAAGTTGCAGATAGAAACTATAAAAATGTCATAACCCATAATATTGCATGCTGGGATAAAGAGACGGTTTTAAAATTTCAATCGGCAAAGAGCGCAGGGCATATTGCTGATGAGGGGGAGATTGAAGTTTTGGCAGATACACTGGATCATATTTTAAACGACGAGCCGGTGACTATGATAAAAATGGATATTGAAGGTGCAGAGCCAGCGGCTTTGACCGGTGCCAGGGCTGTGATCAGCAAGTATAAACCTGTGTTATGCATTTGCATCTATCATAACCTGAAGGACTATTACAAAATTCCACTAATGATGAAAGAATTAAATCCAGATTATCATTTATTTATCCGAAACTATACTGATATGGTTGCTGTGGAGACTGTATGCTATGCAGTTCCAACAGACCGGATTAATCTGAAATGTGAGGAGGAAGTTGAATGAATCCGGTTGTAATAGGAATGGTTGGTGCAGGCAGGGCAACAGAACTGCATATGCACGCATATAACCGTGTAAGCAGGGTACCCCTTCGCTTTAAGACCATTGTTGCCAGGCGACCAGAGCAGTTATTGCCTGCAAAGGAGCTTTATGGATTTGAAATTGCAACCTTCGATTTTAATGATTTGCTTAAGGATCCGGAGATTCAGGTAATTGATATCTGCACACCGCCTTACGTCCATGAAGACATGATTGTAAAAGCAGTAAAAGCAGGAAAGCATGTCATTTGCGAAAAACCCCTTTCCGGTTACTTTGGAACAGGTACTGATCCGGAACCAATTGGAAAAAACATACCCAAAGCGGTAATGTATGACAATCTATTGAGTTCCCTTAAAAAAATGAAACAGATCATAGAAGAATCCGGCTGCAAATTCATGTATGCAGAAAACTTTATCTACGCGCCCGCTGTTGCAAAAGCGGAAGAGATTATCTCGTCAAAAAAGAGTCGTATTCTTTATATGAAAGGAGAGGAGAGCCTGAAAGGATCAAGTTCTCCCGTTGCAGGAGTCTGGTCAAAGACCGGAGGAGGAACCTTTATCCGCACCGGAACCCATCCCCTTTCCGCACTTCTTTGGTTAAAACAGCAGGAAGCAAAGGCCCGCGGTGTTGATATCAGGGTGGAAAGTGTTCTGGCAGATATGGGTACTGTTACCACCACACTTTCCGATTACGACCACCGTCATATTAAGGCACAGCCAAATGATGTAGAGGATAATGGAACGGTTTTACTCACCTTTTCAGACCAGTCCAAGGCACTGGTCATAGCAACCGATACCTGTCTTGGGGGAAGCAAAAATTATATTGAATTATATTGTAATGATGCAGCAATTACCTGCACTCTCACCATGAATGATATGATGTCCACATACTTTTTAGATGAAGATAATTTAAATGGAATACAGCTTTCTGAAATGCTTCCGGCAAAGACTGGCTGGAACAACCCCTTTATTGCAGATGAGATCATAAGGGGGTATACCGGAGAAATGCAGGATTTTATGGAAGCAGTCCATTTTGACAGAGCTCCCAAGTCGGACTTTCAGCTTGCTTATGATACCATCCGTGTAGTTTATGCGGCATATATGTCTGCCGAAGCAGGGAGACGTGTGTATCTTTGAGTATGGGGAAAGGAGTGAGACAATGAGTAAATTATGCGATTTGTTTTTTGACATGGCCTCTGAAAATCCACAGAAAATGGCGATCTGGTGTGATAACAAAACAATTACCTATGAGGAATTGGCAGCATTGGTATGCAGGTATTCCAATTTTTTAATGAAAGCCGGAGTCATTTATAACGATCACATCGGGTTTCCTATGAATAACAGTATTGAATCAGTGGCTTTGATCCTTGCAGCTGCCAATCTGGGGGCGGCGTTGGTACCCATTAATCCAACCCTGCCGCCAGAAGCAATAAAGTCTTTGTTTGCAGCTGCAGAGGTAAAACATTTAATTGCAAGAAAGAATTTTCTGGAACAAACAGAAGGGGAAAATGATCTGAATATAAAAGGAGTACAGTTCTGTCTGGATGGCTCATGGAAAAATACCTTTTCATTTGACTCGATATCAGAAATGTCAGATAAAAGGCCTGTGATGAAACAGGTTACGGGTAACGAAACCCTGATCATAACTATGACCTCTGGTTCCACCGGCGAGCCAAAGCCCATTGATTTAACACAGAATAATAAATTAGAAAGGGCAATGGCACACATCAGGTTATACAATCTGATCAAAGATGACCGGATACTGGCTGCAACACCACTCTATCATTCTCTGGCAGAGCGGTTGGTTTTAATGCCGCTTCTTATTGGCGCAACAGGGATCTTATTGCCCAGGTTCACTCCTGCTTTGTGGTTAAATTGTGTAAAAGATCAGAAAGTTACATTTACCATTGCAGTTTCAGCCCAGCTGGGTCAGATTGCAGAGCTGCTGACCAGTCCCTTTGTACCTGAGATTGATTCCCTCAGATGTGTGGTATCATCTTCCTCTCTTTTAGAAAATCATATCAAAAATGAATTAATTGATAAACTGAATTGTGATTTTCATGAAATGTATGGCACCTCAGAGACTTCAACCGTTACCAGTATTAATTTCAGAGAAACAATGGGTAAAAAACATTCCGTTGGCAGACCGCTTCCGGAAGCGAAGGTAAAAATTATAAAAGAGGATCAGAGCATTGCAAATCCAGGAGAAATCGGAGAAATTACCTGCAAAACAACACTGATGTGTAATGGTTATTATAATCAGCGGGAAATCTTTCAGGATGCACTGGAGGATGGTTATTTTAAAACCGGTGATCTGGGATATCTGGATGAAGCGGGATATTTATATTTTGCAGGACGAAAGAAAGAATTGATTATTACAGGAGGCATTAATGTATATCCCCAGGACATTGAGGAATGCATGAAAAAACTCCCGGAAGTAAAAGAATGTGCAGCTTTTGCTTATCCGGATAACAGACTTGGAGAGGTAGTAGCATTGGCGATTGTGCCAAAGCCGGATACCCAGTTGAGCAAACGGAAAATTCAGATTCAGTGTGCAAAAAATCTTGCAGATTATCAACAGCCCCATATGATTGTTTTTCTGGATCAATTACCTAAAAACTCTTTGGGAAAACTGGAAAAGTACAATCTGCCGGAATATGTAACGAAACATGGCGTGTTCAAATAAAATAAAAATAGGGGGAGAGTATAAAAATGACAGCAAGAGATTTTATTTTAAAGGAACTTCAAAGAAAATATACATTGGATAAAGAAACCGACATTGAGTCATTTAACTACCTGGAAAGTGGTTATATAGACTCAATCGGTATTATACAGTTTCTTGTAAGCCTGGAAGAAGAGTATGATATTGAATTTACAGATGCTGAAATTGCTGATCCTTCGTTTAAGATCGTTGGTCAGCTGGCCCAGTTAGTTGAAAGAAAAGTGATGGAAAATGAAAGATTTAAAGCTGGTAATGGCAAAGAATCATGACATAATATCTCCAAAGACCGAAATAAAGATAGGTAATATTACCGTTGGAAGAGATTTTCTTGTCATCGCAGGACCCTGCAGCGTGGAATCGGAAGAACAGATTATGAAAGCTGCCAGATCTGTAAAAGAAGCAGGGGCCAACATGCTTCGGGGCGGAACCTATAAACCCAGGACGTCTCCATATTCCTTCCAGGGGCTTGGCCGGATCGGTCTGCAGTATTTAAGCAAGGCGGGACTGGAAACCGGCCTTCCTATTATAACTGAAGTAACAGACACAAGAGATGTGTATCTGATTGGCGAATATGCAGATGTTCTTCAGATTGGTACAAGAAATATGCAGAATTATTCATTGCTGGTTGAAGTAGGTAAGATAAAGAAACCGGTCCTGCTAAAACGGGGAATGAATGCCACAATAGAAGAGTGGTTAAACAGCGCAGAGTATATTATGAATGCTGGAAACCCAGAAGTGATTTTATGTGAGAGAGGAATCCGGACGTTTGAGACCTATACCAGAAACACACTGGATTTAAGTGCCGTGGCTGTTGTAAAAGGTCTGAGCCACCTGCCGGTAGTGGTAGATCCGTCCCATGCTACCGGCAGAGCGGATTTGATTTTACCTATGTCTTTAAGCGCGGTTATGGCTGGCTGTGATGGTCTTGAAATAGAAGTACACCCTTCCCCGGCGGAAGCATTAAGCGATAAGGAACAGCAGCTCACACCAGGGCAGTTTAAAACACTGATGGCAGTAGTAAATAAAACCCTGGCTTTTAAAGAAGAGCTGAACAGATATGAGAACACCCCCATCTGAATGGGATACTGTCAAACGATACAGAAAAATGCCGCTCAACAGTCATACTGCAGCTGTTTTGCGGCACTTTTGTATTATATAAAGCTTTATAAGATCCGTACATTCTTCAAAGCGCCTGTTTTTGCAAATTCTGTCCATTCGCAGACATTTACGGCATGATCTCCGATCCGCTCCAGGTATTTGGCAATCATCAGCAAATCAATACACTGGTCAATATGCTCCGTGGACTGTTTTAATAAGTCTACCACATCAACCTTTACCTTATCAAACAGTTCATCCACCACATCATCCTGTTTCTCTATTTCCTTTGCGATACTTAAATCCTGTTTAATAAATGCCTCTATGGAACATCTTACCATCTCTCTGGCAGCAGTTGCCATGGAAGGGATATGACGAACGACATGATAGACATGCTCCCCTTTAATGCGAAGGATCAGTTCAGCGATATCAGATGCATGATCCCCGATTCGCTCTAAGTCTGTAACCACCTTTAAAGCACTGGAAACCACTCTTAAGTCTCCGGCTACCGGCTGCTGGCGAAGGATCAGGGAGAGGCAGCGAGCTTCTATGGAACGTTCCAGATCATTAATGGTACGGTCTCCCTTTATAATATCCTCTGCTTTTTCGAAGTCCTGATCTTCAAAGGCGATAAAACACTGTTCAATGGAATTCTCCACCAAACGTCCCATTTCCTTAATGTCATCATTTAAAAGATTTAATTCATGCTCATAATTTACTCTTGTTGTCATATTTAGTTCTCCTTTATACGTTTAATCATAAATCAGCCAAAACGGCCAGTGATATAATCCTCTGTTCTGGAGTCTTTCGGAGCAGTAAACAGCTCAGTAGTTGGAGCATACTCCACAACTTCACCTACCAGAAAGAAAGCGGTGTGATCAGCAATACGGGTTGCCTGCTGCATGTTATGAGTTACAATTGCAACTGTATATTTTTCCTTTAATTCATCCATTAAATCCTCAATCTTCAACGTGGAAATAGGATCAAGGGCTGAAGTGGGTTCATCCATTAACAGAACTTCAGGTTCCACAGCTAAGGCTCTGGCAATGCAGAGGCGCTGCTGCTGCCCGCCGGAAAGACCAAGTGCAGATTTTTTTAAACGACCGGATACTTCCTCCCAAAGTGCAGCACCTTTCAGGCTTTTTTCCACAATATCATCAAGCTCAGATTTATTCTTGATGCCATGAATTCTGGGACCGTAAGCTACATTATCGTAGATACTCATGGGAAATGGATTTGGCTGTTGGAATACCATGCCGATTTTTTTGCGCAGCAGTGTGGTGTCAACTCTTGAGTCGTAGATGTTTTCTCCATCTAAAAGTACTTCACCTTCAATTTTAACACCCGGGACCAAATCATTCATGCGGTTTAAGGTCTTTAAGAAAGTAGATTTTCCACAACCGGAAGGTCCGATAAATGCGGTGATCTTGTTTGTGTAAAGTTCCATATTCACGTCTTTTAAAGCATGATTCGTGCCATAATATAAATTTAATTCATTGGTTGAAATTTTAATTGTATTTGTATTCACGATACTTTCGCCTCCGTGTTGAATTTATGGGACAGATATTTGGCAAGACCGTTTATTGCAAGTACGATAACAAGCAGTACCACCGCAATTCCAAAGGCCTCGTCATATTTTGCTTTCTGCATGCAAAGATAAAGCTGAATGGTCAGTGTTCCGCCGGATTCAAATATCTTTCCCAGGAAACTTTTGGGGAGTATATAACCGCTGCCTGCTGTAAAAAGCAATGCTGCTGATTCCCCTACAATTCGTCCGATTGCCAGAATAATTCCCGTTACAATTCCAGGCATTGCGCTGGGAAGCAAAATAGTGCGGATCATATACCATTTTGTTGCACCAATTCCCAATGCGCCGGAGCGGTAACTTTCTGGAACTGTTTTTAAAGCTTCCTGTGTGGTTCGTGTAATAAGCGGAAGAACCATAATGGATAAGGTCAGCGCGCCGGTCAGTATGGAATAACCAAGTCCTAACGTAGTGCCAAAGAATACATACCCAAAAAGTCCAAATATAATAGAAGGGATACCGGATAATGTTTCTGTGGTAAACTCGATTATACGAACCACTTTACCGCCTTTTGCGTATTCGTTTAAATAAATAGCGGAGCCCACACCAAGAGGGGTTGCTATCACCAGTGTGATTGCTACCACGTACAATGTATTAACTATATTTCCCAGAATACCGAAGGTTCCTTTTATGGTACTTGGCACTGTAGTTAAAAATGCAACATTTATCCGGGGAACTCCTCTTACAAACACATATCCCATGATGCCGATAAGGATAAAAATTGATATCAGGGCGCATAAATAAATAAGTATTGTCAGAATCGAGTCTGAAACTCTTTTCTTACCATTATAGATACTATTTAAAATAATGGAATCCCTATGAACAGGTATTGTGAGATCATTTGTCATTTTTATCCCCTCCTTTCTTTAAAAGGCTGTTGAGAATTATGTTTATCATCATTATAAAGACGAACAGGACAAGCCCGATGGTAAACAGAACCTGCTTATGAAGGCCGGAGGCATAGGACATTTCTGATACAATGGCTGTTGTAAGAAAGCGGACGGAATGGAAGGGCAGCGGAAAGTTTACAGAGCTTCCTGATACCAGACTAATTGCCATGGCTTCACCGATCGCTCTGCCGGTACCCAGAACTATGGCAGTTATTATGCCCGATTTTGCAGCAGGAATTACCACATGGAAGATGGTCTGAATCTTTGTTGCGCCCAATGCCAGGGATGCACTTCTAAAATGCTGTGGAACAGAGCGGAGAGCAGTTTCGCTGATATTGATTACAGTTGGAAGAATCATAAGGGCGAGAACCAGTACTGCGGAGATCAAATTAGCTCCGCCTGTAAACTGATGGGTGGAAGAGCCTTTAAAAATTTTCAGTTCCAGATCGTACATAATCGGATTCAATATGAGAATTCCTAAAAGACCATAAATTACGGATGGAATTCCAGCTAAAAGTTCAACTGCAGGACGGACGATATCAGCCAGTTTTTGAGGGGCTACCTCTGCCAGAAACACCGATGTCATAACACCGATGGGAACGCCTATTAAGATAGCAAGAGCAGTACCAGCAATTGAGGTTAAGATAACATATAGAATGCCAAAGCTGGGTACGGCCGCATCTGGTTTCCAGACAGAACCAAATAAAATATCCAGAATTCCCACTTGAAATAATGCAGGAGTGCCGCTTGTTAACATATAAATACTAATTGACGCCACAGCCAGAACAGCAAAGAAGCCGCAGATGGTAAATATCACTTCTGCAGCATGTTCAATACCAGATTTACTTCCGTGACCGCCAAATATAGAATAAGACTTTGGTTGCATATAATGGCTCCTTTCGTGAGATGGGGACGTAGCTTAAGCATTCAGCTGCGTCCCCATGTAGTGCTTCCTGTTCCGATTAGTTAGCTGGGATTAAACCAACAGATTTTACTAATTCTTTTCCTTCATCAGAATGGATATAATCGAATAACGCTTTTACATTGTCGTTCTGCTTGGAAATATCACCCTTGGTTGCCATAACAAACGGGCGGCTTAAGATGTAGGAACCTGCTTTGATGTTCTCTGGTGTAGGATCTGTATTCTCCAGCTTTAATGTTTTTACAGTTTTATCAAGTACATCGAGAGAAACATATCCAATGGATCCTGGAGTCGATGCTACCTTTGCCATTACTGCACCAGTACTGTCAAGTTCGTTGCTGTATTTACATTTGTCTTCCAGTTTTAATAACTCTTCAAATGCACTTCTGGTACCAGATCCGGATTCACGTCCAATGACTACGATAGGCTGATCAGCGCCGCCTAAATCTTTCCAGCTGGTGGTAGTTCCGTTATAGATGGCAATCAGCTGATCCTTTGTCAGATTTTCAACTTTGTTAGAAGGATCGGTTACTACCGCAATACCATCAATCGCTACTATATTTTCAACAATTCCTTTTGACTTTTCTTCATCTTTTAAATTACGGGAAGCATTTCCGATATCAGCAGCGCCGTTGGTAACAGCTTCAATTCCTGCTCCGGAACCAACAAACTCAGCCTGAACGGTAACGCCAGGATATTTTTCCATAAATACTTCACTTAAAGCAGTTGCAAGCTTTTCCATTGAGGTAGAACCCACCATACTGATGGAACCCTTTAAATCTGCAGTAGCCTTAGCTGTTGTTGTTGCCGCGGCAACAGCAGTAGTTGTCTGGGTTGTACCTGTAGTTGCTTCAGCCGCTTTTGTTGCAGCTGCTGTTGTCTCAGTCGTGCTATTGCATCCGGCTAATGCTCCCATTGTTAATACAGCCATACCAGCTGCTGCAAGTATTTTTATTAAATTTTTTTTCATAATCACTATCTCCTCTTTTCATTTTAAATTGCTTTCGCTTACATGTTGGAGTATAGCAGTCGGTTATTTTTTTTGAAATCATGTTTTGGTATAGAGTCTGTAAAGCTTGTGTAAAACACGGAAACTGGTGTATAATTCTTCTAAAATCAGTATCTGCATAAAAGTAGTTTAGATTCATAATCTTTTCTTTCCTGATCGGCAAAAACGGAAAAATCCGCTTAATTACGAAAAAATCCCTTTATTCTTTATAAAAATGACGGGATGGACTGGACAGAATGGGAGCAAATGTGGTAAATTGTTACGTGCATTTTATTATGGATATAACAAAAGATGATTCCGTAATTTTTAAGAACGGATACAGAGGATACGAGAATGGAGGACGTTTTCATGGGAGCATATCAACTGAAAATCACGATCAAAGGAAGCAAGCCGCCGATCTGGAGAAGGATTCTGGTACCGCAGGGAGTAACGTTTGAAACACTTCACAATACGATTCAGGTGTCATTTTGCTTGTCTGGCCAAATACCGTATCAATTTGAATTTCGTTCAGAGAAAATACGGGTAGCCTCAGATAATATAGAACAGACGGGGAACTATCAGTATCTTCCAACAGCCCGAGCCATTAACGACCAGATAGGAAACGATTCCAAATTTACATATGTGTCTTATGGCACCAGTAACTTGGAATTTACAATTCAGACGGAAGACTACTTAGATGAGTGTCAGGAGACATCAGCCAGAGTCATTAAATATAAAGGTGAAGGTTTATCTGATAATGAAATGGAATATGATATGGCGGCAGTGAATTTGAGTCTGGAGCAGATGGCTGACGGATCTGAGTCAATCATCATTTCTGATATCTTTGACTGCTACGATAAAAACAGTATACTGGAAATAGCAAAAAGACATCATATGACTGGAACCAGTAAGTTAAACAAAGAAGAATTGGTGCAGAAGACCATTTCTTACATATTAAATGAAAAAATAATGAAGCCTTATTTTCTTTGTGTTCGTGATTGTGAAATGAATGCATTTGAGAAGGTAATATCCGGCTGTACAAAGCTGGGCTTACTGGAAGAACAAAATTTAGAATATCTTTATGCAGGAGGATATATAACTTCCGGAGCAGACCGCAGTTTTCTGGTCGCAGAGGAAGTTGTAAAAGCATACGAAGCACTGAATACTGTCAAGTTCCAGGAAGAGCGTACCCGCATAAGCAGAATTGGTGACTATATCTGTGCTGCCAATTCCCTTTATGCCATAACTCCTCCATCTGTTATTCTGGAAACATTTAATAAATATGAAGAAAAGAAGCTGACCGTGGAGGAACTTTTAAACGCATACGAATCTTTAAGACCTTATCGTTTAATGGTAACTTATATTGATGGTAATTTTGTAGATGCAGCCCTGGCAGAGCAAAAAAGTTATACCGATCTTTTGCGTACCCAGAGGAAAGTTCCTTATTATATTCCTACTCAGCTGGAAATTCGCTTTATGGCGGATAATTCCGGATTTTTAATGGGTGGCGAATTAAGCAGGCTGAGTGAATTCCTGATCTCTGAATTAAGTGTTCCGGATGACATGATACCTCTGATACTCCGCCAGGTTCAGGCTGAGATCAGTATGGGCGGACAACTTCAGGAAGTTGTTAACGATTTAGAGGCAGCGGGAATACTCATGGGTTCATCCGAATATATGGAGAAGCTTGCTATAATTGTAACTGATATCTGGAACAATACCCGGATGGTGCTAAACAGGGGTCATAAACCTTATGAGATGGTAATGAAAGGTTATAATGAAGTGAGCGCTCAAAGGAAGAATATTCAGAAGATCTATCCAAATGATGCCTGTCCCTGCAATAGCGGGAAGAAATACAAGAAATGCTGCGGCAAAAATGCCTGATCTTATAGTTGGTAAAAAAGGAGCTCATCTGTAACCGGAGATGAGCTCCTTTTTTGCCACGAATGTCACGAAAAACATGTTTTTCAAAATTATTAAAATATTTCAAAAAATATGTTGACTTCTGTCAAAAGTTTTGATATGATATACCTCACCGCTGAAAACGGCGGCAAACTTCTTCAAAAAAATACATCGATGATCGATGAGAAAAAATTGAAGAAGATGAAAAAAATGGTTGACAAAAACAACCGGACATGATATTATATACGAGTTGCTCTTGAAGCAGCAAACAAAAAAGCACTTTGAAAACAGAAGATTGAACAGTATGTAAAACCCTGAAAATTCTAATAATAAGCTGTGTTTGAACAG